>QIDJ01000155.1 GCA_003228395.1 Flammeovirgaceae bacterium | reverse complement strand
CATCTATAGTTATGCTTAAGTTGCATTTAATACGTTCTTCGTCCTGAAATACATCATCTGACCATCTCCTGGTGTTGAGAAACCGGGCAAATTCAATTTCCATATCACGAAATACCTGCCTGTCAGAGGTAGATATCCGCTGGTCGTTTACAAGCACGCTGCAATTTAATTCCTGAGCAGAAGCAGTAAAGCCAGTCAGAATAAATGAAAGCAGGATCAGAAATCCACATGCGTATTCAGAAATATTTTTCAACGATTGCATCCACAATGTCTTTAGCCACGCCAATTTTAGATTTTAACTCATAATCTCTTGTATTATTATCCCTATCGATAATAGAAATTTTATTGGTGTCGTATCCAAATCCTGCTCCCGGATCTTTCAATGAATTAAGCACGATCATATCGAAATTTTTTGAATGTAATTTTTTGCGCGCATTTTCAATTTCATTATCCGTTTCCAGTGCAAAACCTGCAATTATCTGGTCTTTTGACTTTATCTTACCCAACGAAGCGGCTATGTCCGGCGTTTTTGTGAGTTCCAGCGTCATGTTGTCCTTATTTTTCTTGATTTTGGAATCTGCCATGACCCGGGGCTTATAGTCAGCAACGGCGGCGGCAAGTACAGTTATATCAGCTCCGGCAAACTGTTCTTTGGCAAGCGCATACATTTCATCAGCGCTTGTAACTTTTGAAACGCAGAGCCCTTCCAGCTCAAAAATATCGTTTACCGGGCCCAGTATCAGTTTCACATCTGCTCCGTATGCCATCAGTTGGTTTGCGATAGCCACACCCATTTTTCCCGAAGAATGATTACCGATAAACCGTACGGGATCAATTTGTTCATACGTTGGCCCGGCTGTTACCAACGCATTTTTACCCTGAAGCGGCCTGTCCGATGAGAAGAAATCATTAACTAAATTTACAATGTTTTCCGGTTCAGCCATTCTACCTGTGCCGGTCAGGCCGCTGGCAAGCTCACCAAACTCCGCATCAATCATTTTCACTCCGGATTCCTGCAACAAACGCATATTGGTTTGTGTGGAACTATGCTGGTACATGTCAAGATCCATGGCCGGCGCTACATATACGGGACATCGCGCCGATAGATATACCGCCAGCAACAGATTATCACAGATACCGTTTGCCATTTTGGCTATCGTATTAGCACTGGCGGGAGCAATTATAAAAACATCTGCCCAGAGTCCGAGTTCTACATGATTATTCCACTCACCCTCGTCATTAGCTATGAATTGTGAAAGAGCCGGATTCTTAGAAAGAGTTGAAAGTGTAAGCGGGGCAATAAAACCGGACGCAGAAGGCGTCATAACAACGCGTACATCTGCATGCTGCTTTTTAAGTAAGCGAATAAGAAAAGCTGTTTTATAAGCAGCTATACTCCCGCAAACACCGATCAATATTTTTTTCCCGTTCAACACGGATTTAAATTACAAACTCTCTTCCTCCTCCTGGTCCACTTCTTCAGTTTTATCACGGTACATGAGTTTATCATTCAGAAACTCCTCAATAGCCGTTGTGGTTGGTTTTGGCATTCTTTCGTAAAACCGGCTGATCTCAATCTGCTCCCTGTTTTCAAATATCTCCTCAAGATTATCAACGGTCGAAGCAAATTCAGCCAGTTTAGAATTCAGTTCTTCCTTCAGATTAGATGAAATCTGATTTGATCTCTTAGAGATAGTGGCTACCGACCTGTAAATATTACCTGTCTTACCTGCCAGTTCATTCGTGTTTCTTGTAATAATTGATGATTGTAACGCCATAGTTTATAGTTTATAGTTTATAGTTTATTAATTTTATGGATTAACTCTTTTATCTTTTCCTAATGCTGTTACACTGTTATCATACAGTTTATCCGCTTCCTTAAGGTATTCACTTTCAGGATAATCCTCCAGAAATTCCTGATAAATTTCAATTGCTTCCCTTAACCGCTCCTCTCTTTTTGATGGAATACTTAATTGAGCCAGCAGATATTGCGATTTGAATTTCAAAAACCTAATCTCTTCATTAAGATCCGAATCCGGAAAGTCTATTGCAAAATTTTCAAAAGCAATGATAGCTGATTTATAAAGACCCATTTTAAAATACTGCTTTGAATTTTCGTAGGCCTTCGTCTCCAGTTTTATCTGCATTTCCTGAATGATTGCAGATGATTCATTCAGGTATTTACTGTTTGGATTACGGTTTATAAATAGCTGCATTGCATCGATGGCCTCTTTCGTACTTGTTTGATCCAGATTGAAAATCGGCGAATCTCTATACAACGAATATGCCTGCATAAATTCTGCTTCTTCTGCATGCGGACTTCGTGAGTAGGTCTGGTAAAAGGATTTGAAATAATATGCCGATAATTGATATTGCTTCTGATAATAATTACAGTAAGAATAGTAGAACTGAGCCAGTTCCCCTTCTTTCTGGCCCCTTACCAACGGCATAATTTCTTCAAATAATATACTTGCCCGGTAATAATCTTCGTCCTCATAATATTTAACGGCTGCCTCATACTTCACTTTCCAGTCCTCGCTTTTCTGCACTTTCCTGAATTTACTGCAAGAATCAAAAAATAAAAGAAGAATTAGCCCCAGAATTGATAAATACCCCCCCATTTTCCGCATAAGCCTGCAAATATAGTTGAGTATGATAAATTAATCAATAATATATTTTTACAGGATAACGAAAGTAAGACAGGGATTGTTACCTCTTTATAATAAGTTTTTTTGTCACCTTTCCTTCGTTGGCAACATAGAGAGTGTAGAAATACACCCCTGGCTTATATTCAATCGTATTTATTTTCAGTTCACGCTCCACAGGGTTCAGCTCATATTGCCTTACAAGGCTTCCTAATACATTATGAAATACAACCTTTGCCTCGGTATCTTCCGAAAAAATGACATAATCAAGGAATGCGAAATCAGATACGGGATTGGGATAAATATCACTGAGCTTGATCAGATTAGATTGATACATCATTCCTTTACTCACTGCATCTTTCACTGTATAACTCAATTCTACCTCAACGAAATCGAGGGGGTTGTCCCTGTCATAAAATGTGTATCGCAGGGATGAAACCGTTTCGTTCAACCCGGCATCGAGTACACTCACAAAAGTTTCTAATATTTCACCGGGTTCAATCACCTGGGTAACATAGTGCAGATTTATTCCCGGTTCAATGCAATCATTATCCCAGCAAAAAAATGATTTCTGGCTTGATCCAATCTGCGCCTGGTCTCTTCTTACCTGGATATGCAACGTCTTATCAGATATATTTTTAAGCTTGATTACGGTTCGAGCTTCGTCGCCGATCTTTAGATCGTAGTTGTATTTAGTATCCACCACTTGCAGGCTCTGAGAATAACCCACAGTAAATAAAAGTATCGATATGGCAGTTAAAAATACCTTTTTCATGATTCAAAGCGCATACCACGCCACATATAAAAGTAAAACAAATAATTGTCAATTGCCGAAATATTTTAAAAAAAAAGGAACTTTCAGATAATAAAATTAATTATTTTTCGTTTTTACCGCTTTTTTCCGCTTTTTTTCACCCATTTTCTCTGGGATCTTTTTCTTGCCGGCACCTGGAATGCGATTTGTATTACCCTCTGTTTCAATATTTTCAGGTTCCTTTCTAACTCTGTTTGGGTCCAGATACTTCTCAGGGATCACATCTTCATAACCAGGTTTTTCCTCTGAACGCCAGGTAAAACCCGTAAGCCTTTTATCCGGCCCCTTAAGTTCATGTGGAGGAATAAACTTTCCTTCGTTGTTTGTATAAAATGTAATGTCGTTAAGTTCATTATCAATAAAATTCAGCGTCATGTCACTGCATAAAATTTTGTTCATGCCAATAAGTACGGAATCGTATTCATCTAGCATAAAAAAAACACTTTCGCCATTTCCATATACATACACTTTCGATAATTGCTGATCTTCAAATACCGCATCCATATCCCTGCCCTTTATCTGGTTATAGTTGCTCAAACTATCCACTGAGATCACAAATGCATTTGACTTTAAATGTAGTATTGAAATAGTTTGGTTTGCAATATCAATATCAATACGATCGGAGGTCATCTGGTTCCCCATGGTCCACAGCGCAGGATCACCATAAAAAGACAGCACAGAGTCTGCCTGAAAATATACCAGCGAATCGGCAACTCCCTGAAGATCGTTTTTAAATATTTTTACATTGTGGTAAGCCAGTAACCTTTTATTTATATCATCATCATCATCAAGTGATACAAGGGTGTCTGCAGATACATAAATAGTATCTTCGTTAGTTAACATCTTTAAAAGGGCATTTTCATACACTTTTCTTATTTTTTCGGATTTCCAGTATTCTGCTTTATCGCCCAATATAATCACATCATTTTCCTTTGCAATCATTTTCACGTTGACAGAAGCGGTATAAAATCCACTAATGTCATCAAAAACCAGCCGGTCGCCATATAAAAAATAAGATTCGGATTCAATATATCCTTGGCTGAAATCTGACCTGTCAATGCGTGTGTCGAAAAATCCGCTGTTGTACACAAATACACTCCCTTCCGTATCCGTCAGCTCCGTTTGATCCCTGAAATATATGATTTTTGACTTTGTATTATATTGAAGTGTATCTGCCTTCATCGTATAATCCGGATTCTCGCCAACCACATTTGTTTTAAATGAGGCCATGTTTCTGCGCACTTCGTAATATCCCTTTTCACTCGACAAAACATTGGTACTATCCACTATTTTCCCGCCGTTTACATAGTTGGCAACTTCTGTTACCCTATCATAGTCAAGAAAATCGGTGTACAATGTCATTTGTGTTCTTTTGGTGAAAACCACATTGCTCCTGAGTTTTGCCACACGGTTGTTGCCATCATAAATCAATGTATTTGAGGTTACCGTTATGGAATCCCCATCGTCGATCCGGACATGGCCGTAAGCTTCAAGCCGATTTTCCTTGCGGTATAAAATAGCCGAATCGCAATAAATGGTGGCATCCTGATGCAGAAAAATTACATTGCCTGCAAAGCTGTCGTACCTCCTGCCGTCTTTTCTGCCTCCTTCGAGTTTGTCGGCACGTTCAAGCCTGACCTTTTTTTGTGCACTTGCAGTGTTGAATACGTGCATAAACAGAAACAATGGTAAAATAAAAAGTAAAATGGATTTATTTTTCAACACAGTAACGGTTTCAGAGTTTTCAGGAATGATGCACAATAATCATGCAAATTTACCCAAAAAAGATATTTTTGAATGATGGTTCATACCTTTTTAAAATATATACATCAAAACAAACTTATAGCTGACACGGATAGGGTACTTCTGGCAATAAGCGGAGGCATCGACTCCATGGTCATGGCCGATCTGTTCAATAAGGCAAAAATCCGATTCAGCATGGCACATTGCAACTTCGGCCTGCGCGGAAATGAATCGGATACCGACCAACAGTTTATTGAAAAATATGCCTCAGAACTTGGTATTGAGCTTTTTGTCAGGCACTTTGATACGCAAACCTATGCAGATAAAAGACATATTTCCGTACAAATGGCAGCCCGTGAACTCCGTTACAAATGGTTCAGAGAACTGATGCATGAAAAAGAAATTACGAAACTGGCAGTTGCCCACCATAAAGATGACCAGGCAGAAACAATAATCTTTAATCTGATAAAAGGAACAGGTATCGCCGGGCTCACAGGATGGAAACCGCTGGATAAGGACATCATCCGACCCTTACTTTTCGCAGATCGAAGTATTATTGAAGCCTACGCCCGGAAAAATAAGCTGAAATGGCGTGAAGATTCCTCCAATGTTTCCCTAAAATATGCCAGAAATAAAATACGGCATGAAATCTTACCCCATTTTAAAGCATTAAACCCGGGATTCATTGCTTCACTGGGTTATACAGCTATCAGACTGAAAGAAGCGGAAGAAACCTTGCATGCAGGAATAGAAAAGTTTAAAAAACAGGCTGTGATAAAATCGGGAAACGACCTGATCATAGCTAAAAATCAGGTTACAGGCTCCTTGTTTCCTACATTAGGTTTATTTGAGATACTGCAACCGCACGGGTTTAACTACCGGCAATGTGTTGATTTATTCGGGGCGCTTGATTCTCCGGGAAAAATAATTGTTTCTGAAAGTCATGTGCTCAATATTGACAGGGAGCAGCTAATTTTATCCCCCATTGAGGATCATAGAGATTCGGATAAAAACCTGGCAACGGTACATATCGGGATTGAGACAAACAGCGTATCCACAAAGTTCGGAACCCTGAATTTCCGCATTTCCGCAGAACAGATTGATAAAGAAAGCATTCCGGCCGATCCGGCGATGGCTTTTCTTGACTTTGACCAACTTTTGTTTCCGCTCACACTGCGCCTGTGGAAGCCCGGCGATTTTTTTGTTCCGTTAGGAATGTCGGGCAAAAAAAAGCTGAGCGATTTTATGATTGATGAGAAAATTCCAGTAAACTTGAAAAGGAAGGTGCTGGTGTTGTTATCCGGAAATGATATCGTATGGATTGCAGGCATGCGTATCGACGACAGGTTTAAGATCAAACCCGGTACAAAAAAAGTATTTATTGCAGCGTATGAAAAAGATCAGATTTAATCCTTTCGAGAAAACATTCACTTCCCGCGAACTTAAGCTTTTAAATTATTTCGGGAATGTGCGGGTATTTGAGAACCTGACAAACAATGAACTTTCGCTGTTCCTGCCTTATTTTCATGAAAGGGTTTATAAAAAAAACGAAGTGATTTTTTTCCGGGGGGATCCCAGTCGCGCTTTATACATCATTAAAACCGGCGTCATTTCGTTGACAGTCGATTACCAGGAGGACCTCGAAGAATTGACCAAGACAGGCCCGGGTGCTTCCATTGGCGAAAGTTGCCTGCTTGATAACACAAAACGTTTGTTGAATGCCATCGTTTTTTCTGAAGATTCTGAACTATATGTACTCCCTCAGTTAAGCATTCTTGAAGTATTTGAAAACAATGTTTCTATTAAAGCAAAAATGTTTAACGCCCTTGCCAAAATTTACCACGAATACAACGATAATTTATTCGAAGCATACCGCAAATCACTGGGGTTCTTTCACCTGCCGATGGTTTACAAAAATAAAATGCCGGCCAACTAAATTATATACCATAATAGCTTCAATTACTGAGGTCTATATGGTAATTTAGCACTTATACAGACAGACGATTTTTCAAACCAAATCAACATACAAATATGAAAGTTACTGTGATAGGTGCAGGCAATGTAGGAGCAACCTGCGCTAACGTTTTAGCCCATCATGAAATCGCAAATGAAATTGTAGTACTCGACATTAAAGAAGGTATTGCAGAAGGGAAATCCCTTGATATCTGGCAAACATCGCCGATAAATATTTATGATTCAAAAACCACCGGGGTAACCAATGATTATGCTGCAACCTCCGGATCCGAAGTGGTGGTGATCACGTCAGGTCTTCCCCGTAAACCAGGTATGTCAAGAGACGATCTGATTGAAACCAATGCAGGGATTGTAAAGTCAGTTACCGAAAATGTTGTTCAGCATTCACCGGATGCTATCATTATTGTGGTTTCCAATCCGCTTGATGTTATGACATATCAGGCACATATTACTTCCGGATTGCCCAATACGCGGCTTATGGGGATGGCAGGTATTCTGGATACAGCAAGGTTTCGTGCTTTTCTGGCTGATGCGCTGCATGTTTCGCCTAAAGATATTCAGGCCATTCTGATGGGTGGTCACGGCGATACGATGGTACCGCTTCCCAGATACACCACGGTGGCAGGCATACCTGTAAGCGAACT
>QIDJ01000109.1 GCA_003228395.1 Flammeovirgaceae bacterium | reverse complement strand
GGTTTAAATGGAGAACGTATCAGTTTTCTGACCGCCACACTGAGATTTTTCGGTAAAATTATATCCGGAATGATCATGATGATCGGTTACCTTATGGCTGCTTTCACCGCTAAGAAGCAGGCGCTACACGATCTGATTGCTTCAACACTTGTAGTAAAGGCGTAACTAACAGGATCTTTATTCCAAAAGCCATAGCGTCAATTCGGAATCAGCTTATTTTTCTCAGCTTTTTGTGGAGTTGTACAATGCCGCTATGTGCACAGCCGATAGCCACATTTTCACAACTCCGCGATAGTATAGAGAAGGAGATGGAAAACAGAAAAATCCCGGGTTTGATGCTCACACTGGTGTCCCGGGATTCTATTCTTTACAGCGGCGGATTGGGCTATGCAGACCTCGAAGAAAAAATTCCTGTAACCGGCGCCCACCTCTTCCGGCTTGGTTCCATTACCAAAAGTTTTGCCTCCCTGGCCATTTTTAAATTGGTTCGGGAAGGCAAACTCTCCCTGGAGGATAAACTCAGCGATATTGCCCCGGAAATCCCCGTACAAAATCCGTGGAGCGATGCACATCCTGTACGGGTCAAACATCTGTTACAGCATTCGGCAGGATTTGACGATATGCATTTTACCGGCATCTATAATCGTGAAGGCGTTGAAAAGCACGGAGTAGAAATGGTGCAACTTTTCAGGAATTCACTGTATTGCCGCTGGCCTCCGGGCACACGGTTTTCCTATTCCAACCCGGGATTTATTTTCGTCACTTACCTGATCGAAAAGTTCAGCGGTCAGACCTATAATGCGTATGTAAGTGAAAACATTTTTACTCCGCTGGGAATGCTCCGGTCTAATGTTGACCTCGTACTCGAAGGGCGACCCGGATACGCACAAGGCTATAATTACCAGAAAGGAACTTATGAAAAAGTGCCGCTCTTTGCAATCAACGCGGCTATGGCCGGAGCGCTGAATTCATGTGCGGATGATATGGCCCGGTTTATCCGGTTTTTCCTGCGTAACGGTATTTCCGATTCGGTTTCACTTTTCACATCAGCCGAACTTGATAAAATAGAAACACCCGAAACCACGCTGGCGGCGGCAGCTGGTTTGCATGCCGGCTATGGGTATGCCAATTACTGGAGTCATCTGGACAAAAAAGCGCCTTTTCACGGCCATGATGGCGGTATTGATGGATTTGTTTCTAAATATGCGTACAACCGGCAATTAGGTGTGGGCTATGCTATTTCAAATAACGGGTCAACGGGTTTTGGTAAAAAAATACCCTCCTGGATCGTAGATTATCTGACTCAATCAGCGCCGGATCCCACATTACCTGCGAAATCAATACAGGAACAAGCCGTAAGCCCCTATGCGGGGTATTATCGCTATTATAGTTCACGAAACGAGCTGTTTGCTCCAATTGAATTTCTCATAAATGGCCGGCATCTCCGGTTTGAGAATGACACGTTGTATCTGTCACGTTTTTTAGGCAAGGATGAAGCATGGGTACACGCCGGCAATCATCTATTCAGAAAACCAGACGACACTACTCCTTCTTTGGCCTTGCTAAAAGATTCTGATGGGAAAGAGGTTGTGGCTGGTATGCGCGCCGGTTACCTGGAACGATCCGGTTTTGCCTGGATTGTCATCCTTCGAACAACCCTTGTAGTTGCGCTGTTACTCAATATCATTCTGATACCGGCAGGAGTTATCATTTCAATGCTGCAGATGTTTGGCAAGGTGCCCAGGTTTATCAGCAGGTTAATTACGATGCCGTTTCTGTCGGCTGCAAGTCTGTTGGCTATATTTGTTTTTTTAATGAAATCATTGGGTAATCTGGCCGGTCTCGGGTCAGTAAATTTTTACACCGTTGGGGTTTATGTTGCAGGACTTTTATTTATGGCATTGACATTGATATCATTAATACGCACCATTGGGGATATTTGGAGCGGTAAATTAATAAAATTAACGTATGCTTTTCTGATTTTCAGCTTTTGCCAATGCTGTTTGCTGGCGTTTTTGGTATGGGGGCACTATATCGGGCTTAAATTATGGGTATATTAGGGCGGTACAGCGTTACCAGCTTCCGCCGGCGCCACCGCCCCCAAAACTGCCACCTCCAAAACCTCCGAATCCACCGCTACCTCCGGAGAAGTTACCAAATGAAGATCCTCCCCTCCCGGAACCTCCCCGTCCTGACATCATGAGCGCCATGATCATCCAGAAGGAAGGGCTTGAAGTGCCATAATGGTGTTTTGCCGAACGCCTGGTTATAAAGTAGTAAGTCAGAAAAAAAATGAGCCCCGTGAAGAGATAACCAATTAAGTTTGCCATCATGTCGGGTTCTCTCTCATCGGCAATTTCTTCGGCATTAAATTCTCCCTCTGCTAATCCAATTATTACGGTTGTTGCTTCGTCAAGTCCTTTATAATAATCTTCGTTACGGAAGTTGGGTAGTATATAATTTTCAACGATACGCTTGGCAATAGCATCGGGGATTGCGCCTTCCAGTCCATAACCTGTCGATATATAAACTTTCCGGTCATTGATTGCCACCGTAACCAATACGCCATTGTCTTTTCCCTCTTTTCCAACTCCCCATTTTTCTCCTAATTCAGCAGAATACTGTGCAATATCATATTCGTTGGTTGAAGGAATAATGGCTATAGTAATTTGGTTAGATGTGGAATCTTCATAGGCTTCCAGTTTACGTTCGAGGTTGCGGTACTCCTGGTTACTTAGTACTTGTGCATAGTCATTGACCAATCTGGGAGGTTCCAGGGGCTCCGGTAAGTCCTGGGCCCGAAGTGAAATTGTGCAACCCGGAATAATTATAAGTGTTATTATAAACTTTTTAATCTTCATGCTTTCTCAATTATTTCCAAATGATATTTCATCGGGAAGTTCATTAATATCATCATCTTGTATAGGGAAATGTTTTTTGAGTGCTTCACCGGCCATTTCAATTCCATGACATAAACCTTCCGTAATTTTTTCTTGTTTGAAATACTGCAGCATTTTTTCTTTGATATGATCCCAGAAGTTGGCCGGTACTGCCTGGTTGATCCCGGCATCTCCCAAAATCGCAAATTTGTGATCTTTTATTGCCAAATAAAAAAGCACGCCGTTGCGTAGTTTGGTTTTATGCATTTTAAGGATAGCAAAAACTTCAGCCGCACGGTCCATCACTTCTTTTTTACACTTGTTATCAATATGAACCTGAATTTCCCCTGAGGTTAATTTTTCGGCAGATTTAATAGATTCAATAATCCGGTCTTTCTGTTCCTTGGTAAACTTGTCTTTTGCCATTGCATTATGGAATTAAAAGGTAACTTCAGGCACCTTTTCAGCTCCGGCTGTTGCCTCAAAATATCCCTTTTTCTCAAAATTATACATCCCGGCATAGATTTTATTGGGGAACCTGCGAATGTAAGTGTTATAGATTTGCACCGATTCATTGAATTTTTTTCGCTCAACAGCAATCCTGTTTTCGGTACCTTCCAGTTGTGCCTGAAGTTCCAGAAAATTTTGATTGGCCTTCAAATCAGGGTACCGTTCCACTACTACCATCAACCGCGAAAGTGCGGATGACAATCCGTCCTGTGCACCCTGAAATTGCTGTAGTGCAGCAGGAGTAAGGTTTTGCGGGTCTATTGTTACCTGTGTAGCCTTCGCACGGGCTTCTACAACACCTGTCAGGGTCTCTTTTTCAAAATCAGCGTAGCCTTTTACCGTATTCACCAGGTTGGGAATGAGGTCCATCCTACGCTGATATACATTTTCTACCTGCGCCCATTGTTGCCCGACATGCTCTTCCATTCCAACCATCGTATTGTATGATCCTACAACACTGCGGTAAAGGATAAAAACAAACAGAAGAATTATGCCAATTGTGATCCACTTTTTCATAACTGTTTCCTAATATTAAATCGTGATTGCGAAGTTAGCAGGTTTTCATAAATTGTAACATTAAAAAAAATGGTATGTACACACATAAATCAAATAAATTCCGTGAGCAGGCGCATCAGCTAGTGGACTGGATGGCAGATTACCTGGAGAATACTGAACAGTACCCCGTAAAATCACAGGTAAAACCCGGTGCTATAGCCGCACAACTTCCTGATTTCCCACCCGATGAAGGTGAATCTTTTAATACGGTCTTATCTGATTTTGACCGTAAAATCATGCCGGGGATTACGCATTGGCAGCATCCGTCCTTTTTTGCCTATTTTCCGGCAACAAACAGTGAACCCTCTGTTCTGGCGGAAATGCTTACCGCTACCTTGGGGGCACAGTGTATGATGTGGGTAACATCGCCTGCCGCTACCGAAATGGAAGAACGCATGATGGAGTGGCTTAAACTCATGCTGCACCTGCCGGCTACCTGGCACGGCGTCATACAGGATACCGCCTCAACAGCCACCATTTGTGCCCTGCTTACTGCCAGGGAAGTAAAAACGGACTTCCGGATCAATGAAAATGGCTTCGAAAATAACCCGTACAGGATTTATTGCTCTGAACAGGCGCATTCTTCCATCGAAAAAGGGGTGGGAATTGCAGGATTCGGAAGAAACAACCTGCGTAAAATTGCCTGTGACGAAAAATTTGCTATGATACCTGCAGAACTGGAACGGGCCATCCGGAAGGATTTTGAAAACGGATTGACACCGCTTTTTGTAGCAGGTGCACTGGGCACCACAGGTTCTACCGCCATCGACCCCATTGATGAAATAGGTGAAATTGCAAAAAAGTATGCGCTCTGGTATCACATTGATGCCGCGCATTCCGGAACGGCGCTTATACTCGAAGAATTCCGCAGCAGGTTTAAAAAACTGGACCTGGCGGATTCGTTTGTATTCAATCCGCATAAGTGGATGTTTACCAATTTTGATTGCAGCGCGTATTTTGTCAGGGACAAAGAGGCGCTGATTAATACCTTTTCCATGACGCCCGAATACCTTCGTACAAGGGAAGAAGCGCAGGTAACTAATTACAAGGACTGGGGTATTCAGCTTGGGAGGAGATTCCGTGCACTAAAATTATGGTTTGTCATACGGACAATGGGAATAAAAGAGATTAAAGCGCGCATACGGGAACATATACGGCTGGCCCAATGGTTTGCCAACCAGATTGAGGATCACTCCGATTTCGAGCTTTTGGCGCCGGTACCACTCAATACGGTTTGTTTTCGGTACAATCCGGGTGCGTGTAATGAAGAAAATCTCAATGAGATAAATGAATCACTGATGCATTCCCTCAATGATACCGGAAAGTTGTTTATTACGCATACAAAACTGCACGATAAAATTGCCTTACGGCTTGTGGCAGGTCAAACCAATGTAGCAAAAAAACATGTGGAGGAGGCGTGGAAACTGATCCGGGCTGAAGCAAAAAAATAATGTGGTTATCCACCAAAGGACATGTGTGGGACACTATTAGTCAGCGCTGTGTATAGTACAACGTATTTAATTAGAACCTTTGACTTTCCCAAACATGAAATTCAACCCAACCCGGGCGCTTATTACACGGGCGCTTTCAGCCAGCAGAATGGACTGAAAATTGTCCACCAGGCCATACACCTGCACCGGTCCCAGTTTGGCTGATAATCCCGCGCCGAAGTTATTAAATGATTTATTACGGTACGTGGCATTTACACCAACATTCAGGATTTTACCAAGCTCAAAGTTGTAGGTAAGCGCAACGGATGGACTAAGCTGCGATTTGAATATTTTACCATAGACGATTACCCCGAAAGTATGCATCTTCAGCAGTGTATAACGCCCGCCGGCATAAAATTTTCCGGTAAGCGGTGTGGAGAATACAGTTCCTTCCACCTCCTCGGGTTCAAACATATTTCCCAATGAATCAAGCTCATCCTCGATAGTGGATTGACTGTTCGGGTCATTATTGTCTTCTTCCAATAATTCCAGCAGGTCAACTCCGTCAAATGTATATTTTACTTCATCGAAATAATAGGTTTTGGTTTCTTCCCGCCAGGTAATTTTACCGATATCAAGAACTGAAGCCGTTAGCAGGAGATTTTCCATTAGTTTATATTCTGCACCAACATCAATACTCCACCCTTTATTGCCGTTCTGAAACAAGAAATAATCTCTGTTATTTTCGGTAATGGCCGTGTCTAATAACCCGATACCGGCCGTATTAACAACCCAGGGCGACATAGATATATGAATACTGTCAATGCTGCTCTCAATAGAACCGTTCAGTCCCTCCACCGAAACGGTCGCAATTCCCTGCAGGTATTTCAGTTTACCTCCTAACGTAAGCTTGCTGTTGATCGCCCTGCTGTATCCCAGGGCAAGTTCGTTAAACAAGGTGGTGCGCAGATTGATCTCGTTGATACGGATTGCTGTAGGTATGCTGGGGTCTTTCGATCCTTCGAATGCAAATTCAATCAGGCTCCCGGGCAAAGTAAACCCGGCGTCCACTCTTGAATTCATACTAAGTGAAATAAATCCCGTTTTTGTCCGATATCCTAAAAATAACAGTCCGATATTTCCTTCAAAATCAAATTTCCCGGACTTGTCGAATGCATCAATCACATTTTGTTCATTTATCCGTAATGAATCATCGGCGCCCCTGGTAAATATATCATCAAAAGAAACCGGGGATGAAAACGAAATATAATCAGAAGATATCAGCGGCAACCCGATGGTTATTTTTGATTTGGGCATAAACACCGGGTTTACATAGTTTGCCTGGGGTACGCTCGAATACATCTGGTACAATGTGACCTGCTGCGCATGAGCTGCAAAAGTCAAAAGGGCCAGGAATAAGATAATAACCTGTTTTTTCATGACCCTCCTACATTAAGTCCAAACTCAATTTGCGCACCCAGTTTAACCTCGAGTTGATAGCTGTCAAGGATTTTTACGGAAGTGGTTCCGTCATTGGTTGTGTTTATCACCGCTTCGATACGTACATTTGTGGCGCTCTGGATCTGCTGCAGTTTATCGCCATCCGCCTTTATCTGTATGGTTTTTTCTTTGCTAACAGTAACATTCCCTTCCGCATCAACTTCTGCGGCCTCAAGAATTCGGTTATCTTCATCAATCAATCTTTCCAGCTCGTTTCCGGCAGCATCCAGGAAAACTGCCTGTATGTCCAATGAAAGGGGAAACCCGTTGTTGGTATAAATCTGGAAAAGAACCAAATCGACGTCATTGGCGATCCCTCCTCCATCAAACTCGAATAATGTGGAGGCTTCGAGATCAGCTAAGCGCCCTTTCAACGGTAATTCAACTTTCAGGTCCACATCTACAATGCTTTCATTCAATACAAAACTATTATCTGCGATTCCTTGCGGATTGATGGTACCCGCAAACGCGTATATGATCTTTGTCGGTAGCATGCTGATAAGCTCCGGCAGGTTGGAATTGGTATGATCGATGGTGATAACAGTTCCGATCGTATCGCCAAGCTGCTCAAGGGAAGGAAAGTTGATAAGCTGGGGTTGCGTAATATCACCTGTTAAATCAAGCGTTGCCATTTCGTTTGATGCTTGAAATGACGAAATAGATATGGATACCGGGAGCCCAAAGCTGTTACCTATACGAACGCTGATGGCCGGTTCATCCAGAAAAAAGGAACCGTTGGTAAGATTTTCGAAAAAATCAAGTTGAAGCGTATCAGAAACGGGATCAATCGTACGTTCGGCTATACGGCCATATATCGCATTAAATGTGGCGTCGAGCAGTTTTATTTCCATTTCCAGTGAGTTTGTCGGAAGTACCTGCTGCCCTTCAAAACTCAACATGACTTCAACTTCAAATATGAACCGGTTAACGGTCGTGCCGCCATCGGTCAGGTCCATTTTCAG
>QIDJ01000321.1 GCA_003228395.1 Flammeovirgaceae bacterium | reverse complement strand
TTCTGTAAAGAAACTGTCGTACAGTATTGGCCGCTGAACCGGACTGGTGTCCGCCGAGCGTATTATCCAAAACCCGTTTCGGGAAGAAAATGTCACCTGTACGCTGCAATTATTCCAGCATCTCCAGCGTGGGAAGGATATATTTTTCAGAATTCCCTGCCCGCAGCGGGTGATGCAGGTATCCAATGGCATCCTGCACCCACGATTCGTGCTGCCTGTTATTTTCTTCGCTGAGGCTATCGAAAAATGCATCCCGGATTTCCTGACTGGCGGAGAGGGCAGGCATCAGGAAAACCATCCGTTCTTTCCGGTCGGGATTGCTGATCCGGTCGGCCTGCCGGCTGAGAATTTCATCCGCTTTCTCCGGATCTTTTATGGCAAGCAGAGCGGCCATATCCGTAAAGTCGCGCTCAGCGAATTGCAATCCTGAAAGGGTTTGTCCGCCACTCCAGACCTGGTATAGATTCTCAAGGGCCGGCGGAGTAACCGCAATACGCAGATACGACCTGAACCATGTGGATTTAAGCCTGGGGTTATCCGTTTCTTCCATTTTCGACCAAAGCAGGGCTTCGATTTCACCGGCTTTTTGCATTCGTTGAGCCGGCGTCATAAACTTCCAGAACAAGGTATTAAGATACCCCAGTACATGCTGGATAAGCAGAGGCTCCTGCTCCTTTTCAAGGCTCACCAGGATGGCTTGCAATACTTCTTTGGTTTCTACCCGTTCATGCAGCATGTTTTCCCACAGGTTCAGCCAGCCCACGCCCCGGAACACGGGGTCTTCAAAATCATTGATCTCTGTTAGCCAGGTCTTTTTCGATGAAGGCCCCAACAGGAAATACCCGTACCCGTATCCTGCGGCATTCAATGCGATAAAATCAGGTTCCGGCAAACCATTGGCTTCTTTAATATGTGTTCCTTTGCCATTAAAATCTACATCAAAGTGGTACAGGGTGTCTTTTGCACGCATCAGAACGGATAACTGTTGCGGCCACCGGTTTTCCTCCCGGGCATTATCCCGTTGATAAAGTGAAAGTTGCCGGATGGAGGAGTCCTTATTTGTGCGGATGAAATTGAAAATTTTCGGCATTCCTTTTCTTTTGATCCACTGGTCGCTCCAGGCACGGATGTCCGCTTCGGTCTTTTTATTAAGGATGGCAATCAGGTCATCCCATGTGGCATTTTTCCAGGCGTAATTGGTAAGGTATTCCTGCAAACCTTCCTGCATGGCTTCTTTTCCAATCCTTCGTTCCAGTTTGCGCATTACAATGGGCGCTTTCTGATAGATTATTGCTCCGTATAGTGTACCGGCGTCCTTGAGGTTATCGAGTGGTTGCTGAACCGGATGGGTGCCTTTTGACCTGTCAACAGCATACGCAGCAGGGTAGTGGGCCAGCAAAAAGCGGAGATCATGATTTATTTCGGGGAAGGAGGGGTTTACGATTTTTGCCGCCATAAAATTTGCAAAGACCTCCTTCATCCACACATCGTTGAACCAGTCCATGGTCACCAGGTCGCCAAACCACATGTGCGCGGTTTCGTGTGCAATCAGGCTGGCTCTGCGCAGTAACTGGTTTTGAGTGGCGGAGGCATCCAGAAACAGGCTTGATGCCTTGTAGGTAATGGCGCCGGGATGCTCCATACCCCCATACTGGAAAGATGGAATAAGCGCAAATCCGAATTTACCGAAAGGATAAGGGATACCTGTATAATCTTCCATCCACCGAATGGAATGTGCGTGTAGCTCAACTATTTTATCAATGTTGTCAGCTACTTTTGTGCTGTCAGTTTCTCTATGAAGCATGGTCATGATCCGGCCATTCAGTGTTCGCTCAATCGTTTTGAATTTTCCGGCAGTAAATGCGAATAAATAGGTACTGACCGGTTTTGTTTCAGCGAACCGGATGATTTTCCTACCGGCTTCGAGACTTTCACTTTTGGTCCCGCCATTGGCAATGGCCTCCCAATCAGCAGGAATGGAAAGTGTGAGCCGGTATTTTGCCTTGAGATTCGGCTGATCGAAGCACGGAAACACGGTGGATGCCCTGTCAGGTACAAACAAGGTATAGAGATAATCCGTATTCCGGTTGAGCGATGATTCACCCGCCCGGAAAGTGATGGAAATCGTATTGGCTCCATCTGTGAAATTACTGCCGTCAATCAGGATGTGTTCATTGTAAAAGTCGTATTGAACAGGTTTTTCATTAACGGAAACGTCCTTCAGGAAATCAGCAGGCACATTAAAATCAAGCACTACGGGATTATCTGACTTTTTACAGACGAAGCGGATTGTTTCACGGCCGGTAACCGGTTTGGTGAGTTGTGATGGAATTGAAATGCGGATGTCATACTGTACTTCAGAAATATGGTTGAAACGCTGACGGGCGAGTTCAAGCGAAACACCGGGAACTATGTCATTCTTTCCGGAGGCGCATGAAAAGAACAGATAGGGTATTACCAGCAATGTAAAATATCGTTTGTTCAAAGACCGAAGAAGTATTTCCATTGTATATAGAAAATGCATCGGCAAAAGTAATTCAGGAAATGATTATGTGGCAATGCATGCATGATCTTTTTGTGCATTGTGAAATTATTGCGAAGTCCCTCCTTTCCGTTTGTTTTTAGCCCATATTCAGAGTAGAGCGAGGAAATTTCTGTTATAACATTACGGTCTTAAAGCGGAATGCCGCGTCCGGATGAACCTTTCGGACGGGAAGTATCTCCCAATTACTACAGAGTCAAGTTCGTAAGATTCTTCCCGCCTACGCTGCGCTTCGTCGGGCACGGCGGTCGCCCCGTATTTTTTGTAATTAACAGGAAGTTGTGGAGGGCTCCCTCTGAAAAGGGACTCATAACGAAATTTTATCCAATTTCAATGTCCTTCCGGCGTCCGCGGAATCAGCATCAACTCCGTCTGCCTGCCATCGATGAAACGTACGCCGTTTTCATCAAAAAACGCATCCTCTTCCAGCATGATCCGTATTTCTTTGCCCCATTCTTCAATGTACGTAGCGGCATTCAGTTCGATGGAATACGCCGTATTCAGGTGCAGGGGGTAATCGCCTGTACCCGGCACGCCACCCTGTGCATCCCACATGCCCAGCGTGGTGCCCGCGGCATGCCCGTGATACCCGATAGGATGTGTGTAAATCGCCGGCTTAATCTTTTCGTCAATGGCCTGTTCACGTGATTTTTTTAAAACTTGATTACCGGTCTTGCCAACTTTGAAGTTACTTGTAAAAATATCCTGTAGCCGGTTACCGTTTTTAAAGGCCTTCTTGAGGTATTCCGGGGCATCTGTTTCTCCTGGTCGCAATACATACGCATGTTGTTGCGTATCCGTATTAAGCCTCAGATACGTGATCCCAAAATCAACGTGTAGTAAATCGCCTGGCAGTATTACATGCGGGTCTTTGTTCTGCGTAAACGTACGTATCTGGTCAAACTGTTCGGCATCGGCGCGCTGAATGGAAACGCTGGGGTGAAACCAGGTGATCAGTTTTAATTCCCGTACTTTCTCACGCAACCACCAAACCACCTCATCCGTGGTAGTTACTCCGGGTTGAATTACACGGTCGGAAAGTGCTTCATCAATAATGGTGTGTGCGATTCGGCAAATTTGTGGGTAAACAGCCATTTCTGTCGGTGTGCGCGTTTCAAGCCAGCCGATGGCCACATTCTCAGCAGAAACAATCCGGTTGCTGAATTTTTTTCCGATCGCCCGATGCAACTCTTTGAGATCAGTGGATACGATTCCGTCAGCCAATCCGAAATCATGAGATTTATTGACACCGATGGTTTGTGGGTCGCGTTCTGCAATAAGTTGCGCCACACGTTTCCACTGGTTGGGTTCTTTTTCCTTGTCCCAGGCTTTTTTAAAAGATTCCCCCACGTCATAACGGGCAACCGCCAGTGTTTCAAGGCCTCTTTCAGCGCCCTGATCAAATATGATAAGTATGGTTCTTCGCCTTGCGGCAAGCCAGGTAGCAGGCAGCATGGTCTCGATTACCGGGTCTTCGTTGTACTCACGCGAGATAATTATCCACATGTCGAGGCCTTTGCGCCGCATGATACCGGGCAGCACGGTTTCGATCTTTTCGGCCAGTAGCCTGTCGATTACCTCCGCCCGTTGTTTCATAGGCAGGATGAGTTGGTAGGATTCCTGACTTTGCCCAGCCAAAGGCGATAGAAGGAGAATCATAATAATAAGTTGACTTAGATTGGGTATGTGCCATTTGGTTTTTCTCATGATATAATAATTGATTTTTAAAGATTTCACGCAAAATTCGCTAAGGTGCAAAGGACATATGCTTTTTTACCATAAACCTTATCCGGTTCCGAAATACGGTATCGGGTTATACGCCCTGTTCAATAAACAATACTGCATAAATAATGAGGAAAAATCATTCATTCATTCATTCATCTATGGCTCCAGTTATCCGGGTCGTTGCTACGGTTAGGTGATAAACCAAGTATATCCCCCTGTGTATCCACCCCCACGCCTGTTACCGTGCGGTTGGCATAGTTAAAATAACTTACCACCTGGTTAATTTCCAGGATTTCGCCATCGCTGTACCCGGCATGATGCAGCGCCTCAATATCATCCTGTTGGATGGTTCCCGGAGCCAGGGTAAGTTTGGACGCATAGTTGAGCGCCAAAAGTTCCGGGCCGGCAAACATTTTTTCGGGCCTCATCGCTTCCAAAGCATCCAGTATGGATACATATCTTTTTTCGTCATTTATCAGCTTTCCCATACCGGTGGCATGGTGTGTCACGCAATAGCGGCACCCGTTCAAAATGCTTACATATACGCCGATCGCCTCCAGAAACCATTTTGGAAGAGTGTTGTTTGCATGATGTAATACATTTTTATACAAGGCCATATGGCCAGTGAGTGTGTGCGGCCGCAGGCTGTGTACCTGGAGAATGTTATCCACGTTATTGTCCGGGCCTTTTACACGGTCATAGATTCTTCGTAGCTGACCTTCTGACTGGTCATAAGGAATGGTTTTTATCCATGCCATAATTTTTGATTGTTAACTTTGAGCCGCAAAATACAAACAAAAATTATTTTGTTTACGGCCATTGCATTTCGATAACGGCAGCTTGTTTTTATGTATCAGCCAAAATCTAAATACCTTGAAACATGACAAATTTCACACATTTTCACCCATATTTATTTTTAATCAAATCAGAAAAAAACGGAGGCAACCCCATTAAACTGAATGGGATGGTCAGGGTTATTGCAACCTGTTTTTAAAATTCATACAAATTGTGTAAACTGCCGGTTAGTGGATATCTATAAAAAAAAATTCAGGATTCATTCGTTCCAGGCCGACATAAATGGCAAAGTACCGAAGTCTTCCGGATGATCACAACCTGGAGAAATTTGACTTAACATTGCAAGAAACTGGGAAATATTAATAAATTGTAACAATTTCAGACAAAAAATATCCTTTATAAAACCCTACTATTATGATGACCGAAAAGCATCCATGGTTTGATTTTTACCCCGAGGGTGTTGCACATAAGATCGATCCTGACCAGTACAGTTCAATGCTTGAAATTTTTGAAGAGGTATTTCACCGGTATCCGGATAACCCTGCTTTCGAAAACATGGGTAAACAATACACCTATGGCCAGCTTGATATCATGTCGCAACAGTTTGCCAACTACCTATCGAATGTAGTAGGTATGAAAAAAGGGGATCGTATTGCCATTCAAATGCCCAATTTATTGCAATATCCGGTTGTCATGTTTGGTGCCTTACGCGCAGGATTGATCGTGGTCAATACTAATCCGCTATACACTCCCCGGGAAATGCAGCATCAGTTCAATGATTCCGGGGCAACTGCCATCATTATACTGGCTAATTTTGCCGGAAATCTTGAAAAAATATTGCCTGAAACCAGGATAAATACGGTAATTATAACTGATTTGGGCGACATGCTTGGCGGATTTAAAAAAGTCCTGGTCAATTTTGTTGTCAGGCATATTAAAAAAATGGTGCCTGCTTACAAGTTGCCGGGGCACGTGAAGTTCCTGCATACGTTGAAACAAGGAGCTGCATATGCTTATACCAAACCTGACATGGTAATTACGGATGTTGCTTTTCTGCAATATACGGGTGGAACTACGGGGGTTTCGAAAGGGGCAACGCTTACACACCGTAATTTGATCGCCAACCTGCTTCAATCCAGGCAGTGGTTTGTGGGGCTGAAAGAAGGACACGAAATCATTATTACCGCCCTTCCGCTCTATCATATATTTGCGCTTACGGTAAACTGTTTTCTCATGTTTAGTGTGGGCGCCCGAAATATTCTTATTACAAACCCAAGAGATATGCCCGGGTTTGTAAAAGAACTTAAAAAACATAAGTTTTCTGTAATAACAGGCGTCAATACCTTATTTAATGGATTACTGCATCAACCTGATTTTATGAAAATCGATTTTTCTCCGCTAAGATATACGTTGGGTGGGGGTATGGCTGTACAGCGGGCCGTGGCGGAAAAATGGAAAGAAGTAACGGGTAAAACACTTGCCGAAGGGTACGGGCTGTCTGAAACGTCGCCTGTGCTATCCTGCAACCCATTGGACACCGGAGGACGAATCGGGACTATCGGTGTACCATTTCCGAGCACTGAAATGAAAATAATGGACGAAAACGGCAAGGAAGTTCCGATCGGCGAACCTGGTGAAATTTGTGCAAGAGGGCCGCAGGTGATGCCCGGTTACTGGCTGCGTCCGAATGAGACAGAAGAGGCATTTTTCGGTGAATGGTTCAGAACCGGAGATATCGGCGTACAGGACAACGAAGGATATTTCACAATTGTGGACCGTAAAAAGGACATGATTCTGGTTTCCGGCTTCAACGTCTATCCGAATGAAATTGAAGATGTGCTGGCCCATCATGACAAAATTCTTGAGGCGGCCGCTATCGGCGTGCCAGACGAAAAGTCAACAGAAGCGGTCAAGGTGTTTGTGGTAAAAAAAGACGGCACGCTAACCGAAGAAGAGGTGATTGCCTATTGCCGTGAAAATCTGACCAACTATAAGATTCCCAAATACGTAGAGTTTATCGATGAACTACCTAAAACGAATGTAGGTAAAATATTGCGAAGGGAATTGAGGGAGGCCTGACAAAGAGGCCATTATATAAAGGGTTTTACCAGGAACCTGCCTAAAGGCCGGCAGGCAGGTTTAATGAGGAACGGATTTATAGCCGACAGCTAAAATGCTAAAATGCTAATATAAATTTTTACAGCGGAGGATGACCAGAAAAAAAATATTCAAAATGAACGACATTCAGGCATTCAGGCATTTTCACTTAAACCGCCAGGCAATTCCTGTGGACATATAGCCATTGAAATTAATAGTGTCAAGCCAGGCGCCAATCATCACATCCATTTTAAAATTGTCGTTAAATAAATAATCGTATCCAAAATTCAGTCCATCTGAATAAAACCCATTAATATTTCCAAAGTTAAAAGAGGTATAGTATTCAAGAAACAGATCTGATTTCGGGCTTATAACCAATACGGGCACGAGGGTAAATGAATAGTCATAAATATGGCCTACGGAATATGCAATACTGACCTTATCCGAAAGTGTATTACTAAAAACAATTTTAAAACCTGGTTCACTTTTTCTGCTTAATTTGCTGCCCTCACGTATGATATCTGCATAATTCCAATTAAGAATCAACGTAATTTCCGGCACCCAGCCATTTTCATGAACGATATTGGCTTTGCCGCTGACTGAAAAAATATTTTGACGTAACTTGCCGTTCTCCGCACTGTTTTTGAAATTTTCAAAAACGGAAGTATAAAATACCCGCAGTTCCAG
>QIDJ01000269.1 GCA_003228395.1 Flammeovirgaceae bacterium | reverse complement strand
TTATTTTAGCATTTTAGCATTCAGCTATAAATCTATTTATCATCAAAATTGTGGTAAAGCCAAATTATTCTTATTTTACCCGTTTAATCAGAAACTTTTGTTGATTCCGATTCCATTTCCCTGAGCAATTCTTCATACCACGCTTTTCCGTATTTCCGGATCAGCGCATCTTTTACAAATTTGTAAAGAGGTATTTTTAGTTTTTCACCCAGCACACACGCATCCGAACATATGGGCCACTGGTCGTAATTCAGTGCATCATAACTTTCATACTTTGTAATGCGTACAGGATACAAATGGCAGGAAACCGGTTTCCGGAAAGTAATTTTTTTATCATCACAGGCCTGCTCAATACTACATTTTAAAATTCCCTCCTTGTTATAAACGGCATAAGCACATTCCTTTCCGTTTACGGTGGGTGTGCTGTATTCCCTGTCAGCATCAAACACATATTTACCCTGGGTTTCAATGGCTTGTTTGCCCGCTTCGGTCAGGTATGGTTTTACATTTTCATAAATTTCATCGAGTATCGGTAATTCATCATCCGCCAGCGGAGCACCAAGCTCACCCTCTACACAACATGCCCCTTTGCACTTTGCCCGATCGCACACAAAATGGCTTTCCCGGATATTATCAGAAATAATCGCTTTACCATTTACAATCATGCAGCAAAGATAGCCGTAATCTTAATTCAGGAGAATTTATTCAAATAATTTAACCTGTGGCGTCACACTTTTCAACACTTCGGAATGTATTTTTCGTGTTCCGGCAGTGTTGGAGTAATAGCCACAGAAAAAGAATGGAATGTCATAATTCGTATCTTCCATTTTATGAAAAGAACCTTTGGCCATGTACCCAAGTCCGGTCAGGTTCTGATGAAAGTATCTTACCAGATTTCTGAAAAATATCTCATTATTATTGACCGGTAATCCATTTTTAAAACTGCTCCAGGGTTTGCCCAAAAATGCATTCAGCAACTCTCTTTCTTCATCAATACAAAATCGGAATCTGTCTTTTGACTTCCAGGGTAATGCAAGTACAACCAGAAAATTCACACCCAACTCTGACAATAACCGTACGGTTTCAAAATCAATATCCAATGAAAACGGATCGATCAGACAAATGGTGGCCACTTTGTTTTTCTTGGTGGAATCCGGTATGTAGTAGGCCAGTCGCTCAATGAGATGATTCGGGTCTCCGTTAAAAACCAGAATGTTCTCCTGCCTGCAGTATTTATTTACCCGTACCTTAAGTGCATCGCTGTAATCCTTATTTTTTTCACAAAAAATATATTTTGAAAAATGCCTGGGTTCAGATAATGCTATAACCGGCGATCCGCTTTTGATTTCACAATTTTCAAGCCGTTTTAATCCACTGCCCGCATACAGATCAAGATAAACCAGATAATTGAATTTGCGCTGCATCGTGCCGGTAAAAACGTGGAGGTAGTGGCGGATAAGCTGATTCCTCGATAACGACCAGGAAGTAATGGCTTCTATGGCGAATCCATCATCCTCAGATGGGATGACCGGATTGAATTTTTCTAATATCATGTATGCCAAGAGGGTTTAACAAAAATAGCAATAAAAGACGTCTATTCTACATTATTAGCATTTTTATTTAAAAATAATATATTTTCATTTTTATGACTTTCCCAAGTAATTAGAATAAATATTAAACCCTAAATATGAATTAGTTAACCTGTATGCAATAAAGTTTTACTTGAATTGAATTAATATTTGAAGGTAAAATTGTTAAGGCATTACACTTTCAATCATTGCCTCTAAAATAACAGTAGCGCCTTATTATGAATGAAATATTTAGGGTGTTACTCCTCCTTCAATGTGTCCACAGGATTAGCGGAGGCCGCCTGGAAGGACTTGAAACTGACGGTGAATCCCACGACAATAATTGCAGCAATCCCGGAAATAACAAAGACATCCAATCCCAACCCGGTCTTGTACACAAACTTATCCAGCCATCCGGATGCAAAGTAATACGCGAATGGGGCAGAAATAATGAATGCCAACAGGATAAGTATAATGTAATCTTTCGACAGCAACATCATCAGTTTGGCAACATTGGCTCCCAGTACCTTGCGTATGCCGATTTCCTTTGTGCGTTGCTCAGCAGAAAAGGAAGATAGCCCGAAAAGACCCAGACACGAGATAAAAATGGCCATGGTCGCAAAAATATTTGATAACGTGCTGATATTCAACTCACTTCGGTAGGATTTTTTATATTCCTCGTCCAGAAATTCGAAGGCAAAAGGGAAAGAAGGATTTAATTCCGAAGTGACCTGCCTTATAGCCGGCAGGGCATCCTGCTCATTTCCTCTGATGCGAATAAAAGTAACAAAGGTATTTTGCGGATCGTAGCGGATTACCAAAGGAGGAATCGGCTCGTACATGCTGCCTATATGGAAGTTTTTTACCATACCAATAATCTGCCCGTCCACACCCCAAACAGACAAGCGCTCACCAACGGGATTTTCGAAGCCCATGATTCTGGCAGCTTCTTCATTGATGATGAAGTTGGCAGAATCGGTTCCATATTCATCGGAGAAGTCACGTCCGAATACAAGTTCCATATCCATGGTCTCGATAAAATCCGTACTAACCATAAGGATGTTCATTTCCACCGTTTCATCCGGGTCTTTGCCCTCCCATGAAGGACTGCTCGAAGACCGCCCGTACGACAGGGGATTCCCGCTCGTGGATGTCACGTTCTGCACCTCCGGGACATTCAGCAACTCATTTTTATAGGTCTCAAATCGTTTTGCCGTTTCACCTTCCAATTCGATAAAAATCAGGTTTTCCCTATCCATACCCAGGTTTTTGTTCATAATATAGCTCATCTGCCTGGAAACCGTGAGCGTACCGATGATTAGCAGGATGGAAATTGCGAACTGAAATACTACCAGGCCTTTCCTGAAAAAAGCCGCTCCACCGGGATGTTTCAATGTGCCCTTCAGTGAACTTGTAATTTTAAACGATGGTAACAGCAAAGCGGGATAACTTCCGGATAAGAGTCCTGTGATAAATGTTATTCCTGCCAGGAGCAACCACATCCTGGGATCGTTGAAATCAACAGTAATTGATTTGCCGGCCAACTGATTGAACCAGGGCAGCAAAAAGTAAACCAGGCTAGCAGCGAAAATCACTGATACCAGGGAGATCACAACGGATTCTGTTAAGAACTGAACACCTAATGTGCCCTTTTGAGCGCCCATTACTTTTCGCAACCCGATTTCCTTCGCCCTTCGTGAAGCCCGTGCCGTGGCCAGGTTCATGAAATTAATGCAGGCGATCACCAGGATAAATACGGCAATAACCACGAATATGTGTACATAATCGATGCGGCCTCCAATGCTGACACCGTTTTCAAAGGTCCCGTACAGATACCGGTCGGAATATTTCTGTAAAAAGAGTCGTTCATCTTCCGTGTTGTTGGTGTGGTTATTGATCTCCTGCTCCACTTTTTTAGCAAAAGCTTCCACATCTGTTCCCTCTTTCAGGGTCAATGCCATTCTGAATCCGCCGTTACCCCAGTTTTCCACCCAGTTGTTCCGGCGTATATATTCCCGGGCGGGGATGAGCCAGTTGAATTGCAACGAAGAGTTTGAAGAAGGATTTTCAAAGACACCTGTAACGGTAAAATCACTGTAATTATCAATTTTAAGTGTCCGCCCGATCACATTAGTATCTTTCCAGTTATTGCCGAAATATTTTACCGCAAGCCGATCGGAGATCAAAACGGAATTAAGGTCTTTCATGGCTGTATTCGGATCTCCGGCTATAAGCGGATAGGAAAATATTTTTATTGGCACTTTGATCATTTAATAAAAGCGCAAATTGTAAATTGCAGGTTAATAGAAACATGAAATGCAATACCTGGATGGCCTTAATGAACCGCAAAGAGAAGGGGTGGTAAATACAGAAGGGCCGGCAATGATTATAGCCGGAGCCGGATCCGGTAAAACACGGGTGTTGACTTACCGCATTGCCCATCTTGTAAATGCGCATAAAGTTGACCCTTTTAACATACTTGCACTGACCTTTACAAACAAAGCCGCCCTTGAAATGCGGCACCGTATTGAGAATGTAATAGGTGCTGAAGCCAGAAACTTATGGATGGGCACATTTCATTCTGTTTTTGCGAGAATATTGCGCGCGGAAGCCGGATTTTTAGGCTATCCGGCCAATTTCACAATCTATGATACGGACGATTCTAAATCACTTATTAAAACCATCGTAAAAGAACAGGAACTCGATGAAAAAGTGTATAAAGCCAATGTGGTGCTAAACCGTATTTCGGGTGCAAAAAACAGGATGATTTCATGGCAGGCTTACATCAACAATCCGGAATACTTTGCCGAAGATGAAGCAAACATGAAACCCAAAATGGGAAAACTGTATCGAATTTATTCTGAAAGATGCAAACGGGCCGGAGCGATGGACTTTGACGATTTACTCTTCAATACCAATATTCTGTTTAAAAACCATATTGATGTACTTAATAAATATCAGCACCGGTTTAATTATGTACTGGTAGATGAGTTTCAGGACACGAATATTTCCCAATACATCATCACCCGGAAACTGGCTGCAGTGCATCAGAATATTTGTGTAGTTGGCGATGACGCCCAAAGCATCTATGCCTTCAGAGGTGCTGATATACGAAATATATTGAATTTTGAGAAGGATTATTCCGATATCAAAATCATTAAGATGGAGCAGAACTACCGTTCAACGCAAAACATCGTAAACGTAGCCAATTCGGTAATTGCTCGTAACAGGGCACAAATTCATAAGCAGGTGTGGACCACCAATCAGTCAGGTGAACTTATTAGTCTGCTTAAAGCTTCCTCGGATCATGAAGAAGGGAGGCTGGTGGCGTCTTCAATCTTTGAAGAAAAGATGCAAAATAAAATTCAAAACAGTGATTTTGCTGTTCTTTACCGTACCAACAGTCAGTCGAGGGCCATTGAAGAAGCGCTCAGGAGGGTAAATATCAAATATAAAATCGTAGGCGGATTATCGTTTTACCAGCGCAGGGAAATTAAGGATCTTCTGGCTTACATGCGTTTTACCATCAATCACAATGACGAGGAATCATTTAAACGAATCGTAAACCTGCCAAAACGCGGTATCGGGCCTGGGACCATAAACAAAATACTCGTAGCAGCAGAAGAACACACCATTTCAATCTGGGAGGTTATTGAAAACATTCACCAGTTTATCCATGGCAAAGTATCCGCTACCCTTTCCGGTTTCGTTACTTTGATCAAGCGGTTCGAACTTGAAGTAAACCACAAAGACGCCTTTGATGCCGCAACCCTGATTGCCAAACAATCGGGCATTCTCAAAGAGCTTTATGAAGACAAAACTATAGAAGGACTTTCGAGATACGAAAATGTGCAGGAATTGCTCAATGCCGTAAAAGAGTTTGTTGATAACACGGACAACAAAGATGTAAACCTTGGCGCTTTTCTGCAGGAGGTTTCACTGCTCACCGGCGTTGATACCGATAAATCAGACGACAACAATGTAGTAACCCTCATGACCATACATATGGCCAAAGGTCTGGAGTTTAAAAACATCTATATCGTCGGGTTGGAAGAAGACCTTTTTCCTTCTCAAATGATGCTAAGCAGCCGTGCTGATTTGGAAGAAGAAAGGCGTCTTTTTTATGTAGCCATTACACGGGCAAAAGAAAAATTAACACTATCCTATGCATTAACCAGGTACAGGTTTGGCCGGCTAAAGAATTGTGAGCCAAGCCGTTTCCTGGATGAAATTGAGCCCAAATATATCCAGGTTGACACTAAATTCAGCTTCAGCGAGCCCGTAATCCCCAACCGCACCAAATCGTTTATCAACAGCGTACGAAGAGATGTACAAAAGAAAAGTGCAAATACCTTCAAAAAAACAGGTGATTATACAGTATCTCCCGGATTTGAACCCAGTGACACGTCGGCGCTTGAAATCGGAATGAAGGTTGAGCATCCGAAATTTGGTTATGGTAAAGTGCTTGACATTGATGAGAACGGCGCCGGCAGAAAAGCAAAAGTGAAATTCGATAACTTTGGCGAGAAGACTTTATTACTTAGCTTTGCAAAGCTTAGAATACACGAGTAATACATTTTACCTATTTAAATTACACACATGGCATTGGAAAAAGACTATAATACGAGCAGAAACCCTTTGGTATTAAAAGAATACGGTCGTAACATTCAGAAGCTTATTGACTTTGTCCACAACTTTGATGACAAAGAAAAGCGAACAAAATACGCCCACACGCTGATCCAGCTTATGCGACAGATTGTTCCGGGAGGCAATTACACACCTGAATCAGAGCAAAAATTCTGGGATGACCTTCACATCATTTCTGACATGAAACTTGATATCGATTCCCCGTATCCTATACCGGAACCAACCCTCCTCACAAAGAAGCCGGAACCCATGAAATACTATAGTCATAAAGTAAAACTCAAGCACTATGGGCGTAATATTGAACTGCTTATCCAAAAAGCGTTAGAAACAGACGATCCGGAAAAACGAGAGCATGCCATTATCTACATAGGCAAGCTCATGAAAACTTTTCAGTCAACCTGGAATAAGGAAAATGCGGAAGACAAAGTAATTATCAAAAATATCCGTGACTTATCAGGCGGTCAGCTTGATATTGATCCCGAAAAGGTAACGGAAAACAACCTTTTTGAAGTCCTGTACAAAGACAAAGGCAGACCGCCTGCCCGCCGCAACCAACGCACTGCACGGAGCCAGGGTTCCGGCCGAGGTCAGAGTGGCGGACGCGGCCAGGGTGGCCGACAGGGTTCAGGACGTAACCAACACCGTAGAAGAAGGAGTTAACATGGCTTCTTTCAAAATCGAAGGGGGCGCTTCCCTTTCGGGAGCAATTACACCACAGGGAGCAAAAAATGAGGCTTTACAGGTAATTTGCACCTGTCTGCTCACTGCCGACCCGGTTATAATACATAACATCCCGGATATCAGGGATGTAAATAAGCTAATTGACTTGCTTAATTCCCTGGGCGTAAAAATTACTAAAAAAGGAGCGGGAACTTTTGAGTTCATTGCCGATGAGGTAAACCTGGATTACCTGGAATCTGATGATTTTAAGGAAAAAGCCTCTTCGTTGCGGGGCTCTATTATGATCATGGGGCCACTTATAACCCGCTTTGGCAAAGGAAGCATTCCACGGCCCGGAGGTGATAAAATTGGTCGTAGAAGACTTGACACACACTTCCTGGGATTTAAAGAATTAGGGGCGAATTTTCACTATGATACCAAATCCGGCGCCTACCAGATCGAAGCTGCCAACCTGAAAGGGGCATACATGCACCTGGACGAAGCATCACTTACAGGCACAGCCAACATTGCCATGGCGGCCGTAATGGCAAATGGCACCACCACCATTTACAACGCCGCATGTGAGCCGTACGTACAGCAGCTTTGCCGGATGCTTGTAAATATGGGTGCACTTATTTCCGGTATCGGTTCCAACCTGCTTACGATTGAAGGCGTGAAAGCGCTGCATGGCGCCGAGCACACCCTGCTTCCGGATATGATCGAAGTGGGAAGCTTTATCGGCATGGCGGTCATGACCAAATCAGATATCACCATTGAAAATGCCGGTGTCCGGCATCTGGGGCTTATCCCGCTGGTTTTTCAGCGAATGGGTATCGATATGCTGATCGACGGTGACGACATTCAAATTCCGGCCCAAGAACATTATGAGATAGAAACCTTTATCGACGGCGCCATCATGACCATTGCCGATGCTCCCTGGCCCGGTTTTACGCCTGACCTGCTCAGTGTAGCCCTTGTTACCGCTGTAAACGCCAAAGGCACCGTGCTGATACATCAGAAAATGTTTG
>QIDJ01000327.1 GCA_003228395.1 Flammeovirgaceae bacterium | reverse complement strand
CTAAAATCAATTCCTTGCCTTCTGAATTCCAAAAGGAGGTTAAAGATTTTGATTCTCCAATTGAAGATTACACACCTAGTTGAAATGGACTTAACAATAGTATTGGCAGGTAAATAAAGACATACACCAGCAATCAAATTGTATCACTAAAAATGGTTCTCCCGGCCAACCAGAATTTTGAGATGTATCACTTATTTACCGGTTTGTTCCATGGGGTTTTTAGGGTAGTCGAAAAATACAAGATTGCCTTCATACTCATTTATATCTGACCAGCGATCTGTGTTAAATGTGATTTCAACAATGCCGCATGTTGGTACATTGGCAATAGCTGCATTTGTCAGCATATTAACGCAATCTGTAAAGCCGGGATTATGACCGAACAGCATGATCGAATCTTTCCCGTCATTTTGCTGCCGGACAAGATCAAGGATGTCATCTTCATCAGAATGGTATAATAACCTTGTTTTAACAATGTTTTCTTTCTTATAACCGATTTCGCGGGCAATTTTATGTGCCGTTGAAAGGGCGCGTTTGGCGGTACTGCTGATCAGGACATCCGGTATGATCCCTCTTATTTTCAGCCGTTTCCCCATTTCCGGGGCATTTTTCTTTCCACGATTGTTGAGCGGCCTTTCATGGTCGGACAAAAAAAGGTTGTCCCAGCTTGATTTGGCATGGCGTACCAGGTATAGGGTTTTCATCCGGTTAATTTAGCTTATGGCAGGTAAAAATCAAAAACAATTCCGTTCATACATTTAAAGTGCCCTTTTGGGCATTTATTATAACCGGTTTTTGAACATGGCCGGCAATTCAGCTTATTATTTTCAAACACCACGAATTTGGTTTTGTACGGGTAACTGCCAAATAATGGAATCGTGTTACCCCAGATAGAAAAAATTTGTTTTTTGTATGCGGCTGCTATCTGCATGATAAGGGAAGTTTTTTTGTGAATTTCCTGGCCCCGATGCCAAACACAACAAGCTCATTACGATGTGTTTCCGGAATCCAGGATGCCTCAATTTCATCCTTTCCCGGAATAAAATAATCCAGCCCGAGCTTATCGGTTTTAATATGCAATGGCTTTATCGCCTCCATATACCGGTCAACCATATGCACGTTGGGGAGCCTGTTTATCTTCAGAATGTCCGAAAGCGACCTATACCGGGGTTTTTGTTATCGCCCGGTCTTTTCTTTTATGGAAGTGCTCCAACACCGTTTTCATGGAGAAAGTGTTAAATGTCATTTCTTTTGTTAATCCGCCTTTACGTGCCGCACATACGCCATAGTACATATCGTTGTAACCACTTTTCTCGTGCGCATCAGGATTTATACTTAATAGTACGCCTTTCTCAAGGGCATAGGGTATCCAGCGCCAGTCAATATCGAGCCGCTGGGGATGTGCGTTTACCTCAATGATCACGCCGTTATCAGCGCATGCGTCAATTACCGCTTTATGATCGAGCGGATACCCCTCTCTGATCAATAATAACCTGCCTGTCATATGACCAAGCATAGTGGTGTATGGGTTATTTACGGCTTTAATTACCCGGTCTGTAGCCCGTACCACATCCATATTTAATACCGAGTGCACCGACGCTACCACAAAATCAAAGGTGAAAAGCGTTTCAGGCTCGTAGTCAATGTTTCCATCAGGAAGTATGTCGGCTTCGATGCCCTTAAAAATCCTGAATGGAGCAAGATTTTTGTTTAGCTCATCGATCTCATCCTGCTGCAGCTTTACGCGGTCTTCATCCAGGCCGTTTGCATAAAATGCAGTTTTACTATGATCCGAAATCCCAAGATAGTCATAGCCAAGTGAGCGGCAGTGTTCCGCCATTTCTGTTAACGAATGCTTACCGTCGCTGTATGTGGTATGATTATGAATAATGCCTTTCAGGTCGTCCGTAATCAGTAACCGGGGCAACCGGTTTTTGGATGCGAGTTCAAATTCGATAAAATGTTCCCGGAGTTCGGGGGCAATGTAAGGCAGGTTTAACTGGCGATAAGCTTCTTCCTCATTTTCAAGATTAGTTCCGTTGGCGATACTCCAGAGATTCGGTTTGTCTTCAACCTGGTAACTGAGGTGTCGGGCCGAACCGGTTGTCAGCATCAATTGGCTTTGATAGCTTTCGGGTTGGCACAGGTAAATACAAACCGGCGTGCCCTTGTCTGTTAAGGCGCCCCGGATAAGAAAAGGACTCGACTTTTTAGTGTCGATCGTCATCAGGCCGGCTTTTTCCAGTACAGTCACAATCAAATCTGTCCGGGTGGTATCCACAATTAACGCTATCGTATCGATCGTATTCAATTTTCTGCGAAGCTGACCTGTAAACCCTGCATTAAAACCATTACCTGATTTCTCAATAGCATCTAAAAGCATCCGGGCAATAATTTCGGCGTCTGCATAGCGCAATTTTGACTTGTTAATAAGGTAATAATCGATCGTATGGCCTATTTTTTCCTGCATTTTGGCGCCAAAGCCTTTCAATGACAGCAGCAGGTTCTGGTCAATGGCTTTGCGGAGCGCTGAAATGGAGGTGATTCCCAACTCCCGCCACAATGATTTTATTTTTTTTGTTCCAAGGCCTTTTATCTGCATCATTTCAAGTATGCCCCCGGGCGTGCGGGCCAGGTATTCATCCAGAATGGCCATGCTTCCGGTTTCGATCAGCTCATGTACCTTTACAGCAATACTTTTCCCGATACCCTGAATATTTTCCAGCTCGTTGATGCTAAGGTCTTTTAAAGGATTGTTTATACGCTCTATATTGTAAATGGCATTGGTGTAGCTACGGACTTTAAACGGATTTTCATCGTGTAATTCCATTAAATTTGCTACTGTACGAAGCTTTTTAACAATATCTTTGTTATCCACGTAATTATTATTTATTCAGGTAAATCGAAAAGAAAACAAAAGTATCAGACTTTTAGCTAAGTTGTTAATTAAATGTAAAAGATGAATTTGATATTATTGTGCGTATGGGACTGAAAAAAGATTGCCGATTATAGAAACCGGATCAAATTTAAATTCGTAAGACTAATTGTTACCACAGGTAGTTGTAATTAATATGAAATCATCAAGGATCGGTGCGTTATTGATTATTTGGATGGGATTGGTTTTGCCTGGATTTACCCAGGTAGAACAGTCAAACAGGTTTGAGGTTGAGATTCATGCCTTTGACAAACCGTATGACGTGATCAATGGCGGTGAAAACGGCATACTGCTGGTCAGGCAAACGGATGAAAGAAACCAGCAGGGTGATCCCAGGTTTGAGCTTGTAAGCCTTGATACAACCCTGAAGATCAACTGGAAAAAAGTAATGTATATTGACCGGTTTTGGGAATACCGCGGATATGACTACTATGATGCCAATTTCTACCTGTTATTCAAGTACCACAGGCACAACTCACGTGACCTGAAAATTCTGAAGCTTAACCTGCTCAATGGCGATACGGTACATTATACCATACGAAATCTTGTTCCGATCGAACTCACTGAATTTGAAATAACACAAAATGCGGCGCTTTTAGGCGGGTATTTTAATTATAATCCCCTTGTCATTCATTATAATCTGTCCACGTTGAAATCAAAAATCCTTCCCGGAATTTACCAGAACCGAACCGAACTGATACAGGTTAAAGTAGATGACGACAAAAATTCGTTTATTGTCATTGTAAGTGAAAAAACATTCGATAAAAGGAATACACTTGCCGTAAAAACGTATGATTCTTCCGGCGACCTGATTGGCAATGAAAAGCTTGAGCCCGAACAGGACAAGGGGCTGATCTATGGAAGAGCCGCTGAATTTGATTTTGACATCAGCCTTCTGGCCGGCACCTATTCTACCAAGAGAGGAGCCTTTTCGAGAGGCCTGTTTGTGGCTACTTTAAATACAGACGGCGAGCAAAAAATCAACTATTACAATTTTGCCGACCTTGAGAATTTTTTTGATTACATGAAGGCCAAAAGAAGGAAAAGGATCGCCAGCAGAATAGAAAGAAAAAGGATCAATGGCAAAAAAATAAAATTCAATTACCGCCTGTTGGTGCATGATATCATCGAAAGTGATGGGCAATATATCATGATCGGAGAGGCCTTTTATCCAAAGTATAATTCAAGCAGCTCATTTGCAAGTAGTTATACAACAAATCCTGGTCAGCCGTATTACGGTACCTATTTCGCCGGCTACCGTTACACCCATGCCGTTGTAATCGGATTTGATAAAAAAGGGAAGGTTTTGTGGGACAATAGTTTTGAAATTGAAGATGTACTAAGCTATAATCTTGAGCAATTTGTGCATGCAGACATAAAAGACGATCATATTGTACTTCTTTATATGTACGACAATGAAATCAGGTCAAAAATCATTAAAAGGAAAGAAGTGCTGGAAGGAAAATCATTTGATGCAATCAAACTAACCTTTGAAGACGATGTATTGCGTGATACCCATTCTGAGATCAGCGGGCTGGAGTCGTGGTATGACGACACCTTTTATGCTTATGGAATACAACAAATTAAAAACCTGAAAGATACCGGTGTGAAGCTGAATCGTCGTGTATTTTATATAAATAAGGTAAAATACAGGTAACTCATCCCTTCAACTACCCATATTCATTGCAAAATCCAAACTTACTTTTCTATATTTGCAATTGATGCAAAAGAGACTTATCCTGGACTCCCGCCTGATCGACATCACTATTGATCGTTTGTGCCAGCAACTTATCGAAAATCATCAGCATTTCAGCGATACAGTTCTCATTGGTTTGCAGCCCAGGGGAATTTTTTTCGCCAGGCTTATCAGACAACGAATAAATAAGCTGATATCGGTTGAGTTGCCATTGGGTTATCTCGATACTACTTTTTACCGTGATGATTTCCGCCGCAGGGATATCCCAAAGAAAGCAAACGAAACCCGCATCAACTTCATCGTCGAGGATAAAAGTGTAATATTAATCGACGATGTACTGTTTACAGGTCGTTCGGTTCGGGCTGCACTCGATGCCATGCTGGCATTTGGAAGACCTTCCCGGGTTGAATTACTGGTGCTTATCAACAGAAAATATAGTCGCGATTTGCCTATTGAACCTGATTACGTGGGCAGAAATGTAAATACCATCGACTCACAGATTGTGCGCGTGAAGTGGGAAGAACAGGGCGATAAAGAAAACAGTGTTTTGTTATTAAATACCAAAATAAAAAGATGAGCCAGTTGAGTGTCAAGCATCTGCTTGGAATAAAAAATCTTACCAGAGACGATATTGAACTGATATTTGAAACGGCTTCCAATTTTAAAGAAGTAATTAACAGACCCATTAAAAAGGTGCCATCCTTAAGGGATATTACCATTGCAAATATATTTTTTGAAAGTTCCACGCGTACAAGACTTTCGTTTGAACTGGCAGAAAAACGCCTGTCTGCCGATGTTATCAACTTTTCATCCTCCACAAGTTCGGTCAAAAAAGGCGAGACACTTCTCGATACGGTAAATAATATTCTTGCAATGAAGGTGGATATGGTAGTGATGCGGCACAGCAGCCCGGGAGCGCCACATTTTCTTGCCAGGCATATCGAAGCCAATATTATAAATGCAGGCGATGGAACACACGAGCATCCAACCCAGGCATTGCTTGACACCTTTTCCATGCGCCAGCATTTCGGCAGTCTGAAAGGATTGAAAGTGGCCATAATCGGAGATATTTTACACAGCCGTGTGGCTATATCAAATATATTTGCCCTGCAAAAGCTCGGGGCAGAAGTGATGGTTTGCGGCCCGAATACCCTTCTTCCCGTTCATATTTCAGAACTGGGCGTTAAAGTTGAGTTGGAAGTCAGAAAAGCACTGGAATGGTGCGATGTAGCAAATATTCTGCGCATTCAGCTTGAAAGGCAGCAGATAAAATACTTTCCCTCGCTTAGGGAGTACGCCTTGTACTACGGTGTAAACAGGACATTGCTAGATTCGTTGAAAAAGGAAATCTTGATTATGCATCCCGGGCCGATCAACAGGGGGGTAGAAATATCGAGCGATGTTGCAGATTCGGATCATTCTATTATACTGGAACAGGTTGAGAATGGGGTTGCTATCCGGATGGCGGTACTTTATCTGCTCGCCGACAGCCCACCGGCTAATTAAATTTTTTTTTAAGGGGGATGTCATAAGGGGAAACCCCGGGTGTTGGTTCATTTGATTTGGCATTCTGAATCTTTAATTTTGTATGTAAAATAATTCCCCGAAAAGCGCTATGTATTATAATTCCGTAATAGAAACTACCGGCAACACCCCCCTTGTAAGGCTCAACAGCGTAAATAAGGACATTAAAGGCACCATCCTGGTCAAAGTGGAATATTTTAACCCCGGACAGTCAATGAAAGACCGGATGGCCATAAAGATGATAGCTGATGCAGAGAAAACAGGATTACTAAAGCCAGGGGGCACTATCATTGAAGGCACCTCAGGCAATACGGGTATGGGCCTGGCGCTTACCGCCATAGCCAAAGGGTATAAATGCATCTTCACCCTGGCTGATAAACAATCGAAGGAAAAAATTGACATCCTTCGGGCAATGGGTGCGGAGGTAATTGTTTGCCCGACCAATGTGGCGGCTGACGATCCGAGATCGTACTACTCGGTAGCCCAAAAGCTTACCCGGGAAATTCCGAATTCTTTTTACCCGAATCAGTACGATAACCTTGCCAACACAGATGCCCATTATGAAACTACGGCTCCGGAAATATGGGAACAAACGGAAGGAAAAATCACCCATTATGCGGCAGGAGTAGGTACCGGTGGATCAATGTGTGGAGTGGCAAAATATCTTAAAGAACAGAAGCCGGATGTTATTTCAATCGGAATAGATACGTATGGTTCGGTATTTACCAAATACAAGGAAACGGGCAAATTTGACGAAAACGAAGTATATGCATACCTGACAGAAGGTATTGGAGAAGATATTCTACCGAAAAATGTGGATTTTGATCTGATTGATAATTTTATAAAGGTGACCGATAAAGATGGTGCAATCATGACACGCCGGCTTGCCCGTGAGGAGGGGTTATTTGTAGGCTGGTCATCCGGTTCGGCTGTGTATGGAGCGCTTGAATATGCCGCTAAACATCTGACAGCAGATGATATGATGGTAATCATTCTGCCGGACCATGGAACACGGTATCTTAATAAAGTATATAACGACGACTGGATGCGTGACCGTGGATTCGAGGAGCGGGAATTCGCAACGGCAAAAGACATCATCAGGAGCCGGAACGGGCTTACCACATTGGTGACAATTGATGCTTCTTCCAGTGTATCAGATGCCATTACGCTGCTTCATGAAAAAGGTATATCGCAGATACCCGTTACAGACGGTGATCAGTTTACAGGTAGTTTAAAAGAATCGAACCTGCTGAAAAGACTGATTGAGGACACCAATATTAAAAATAAACCGGTTAGAGAAGTGATGGATCCGCCACTGCCATTTGTAGGCATGGACAATACACTGGATGTGCTTTCCTCGCTGATAAACCATGACCACCAGGCGATTTTGGTCAGAGACGAACGCAACCAGGTGCATATTATTACACAACAGGATTTACTTTTGCAGATGACGCAATAACTGCCTCCGTCTTTCCACCCTATCCCAAAGCAAGGTCACCTGCCTGCCTTTGGAGCAAACACTGCTCAGTTGCTATTACGGATGAAGACAACTATCCGGAACCAGTAAGGCAGGGACATTGCGTCAACCTTCATAAAACCTTATACCCAGCATCATAGGCGCAGACGTAAGTGCAAAGAAGGTGGACTGCACCCACTGCAACAGAGTAAAGGTGGGTAATCTGCTTGTTATGGCAGTATGTGTGAATAAATTGAAAGCAGTGTGTCGGTCGGGAGATTACCCGAATCCTGTTTTCCGCACGATAGAAAAATTCACTTTTCATGTCGTTATAATTATTTGATAATCAATGCGATATATTTTTCTGAATAGATGGTTCGGGTGCCTTATTTCAGAAAACAGGAAAGCA
>QIDJ01000372.1 GCA_003228395.1 Flammeovirgaceae bacterium | reverse complement strand
CTATTCGTCAATTTCAAATATTCAAAGGGTAAAAACCGGATTTTCGCGATTTTTGATTAATAAAATTAAGTGGGATAACCGATTGATAGCAATAAAGGGAGCCAGGGGATCGGGTAAAACCACTCTTATTCTACAGTATATCAAACAAAACCTTCACAATTTGGAAGAAGTTTTGTATGTATCTATGGACGAATTGTTTTTCCTGGAAAATAATTTGATAGACCTGGCAAAAAAGTTTTCATTAAATGGAGGAAAGTATTTATTCCTTGATGAAGTACACAAATACCCTAATTGGTCAAGAGAAATAAAGTTGATTTATGATAATCACCCTGATTTAAAAGTTGTATTTACAAGTTCGTCGATTCTTGAAATTTACAAATCAGAATCAGATCTGTCCCGAAGGGCGGTAAGTTATTTATTACCGGAAATGTCCCTCCGTGAATTTTTAGAATTGTCAATTAATCTGAGATTCCCTTCATACACACTGGATGAGATTCTTGCCAACCATTTGGAACTATCAACTCAAATCGTTGAAAAAGTAAAGCCGATTCCAGCTTTTACAAAATATAACAAATATGGTGCATACCCCTTTTTTAATGAAGGTATTGAAGAATTTCAACAGAAATTAATAAACATAATAAACCTTGTAATCGAAGTGGATATTCTTGCTGTGGAGAACATAGATTTTAATCAGGTTACCAAGATTAAAAAATTACTGTATGCTATCGCCACGAGTGTGCCTTTTACGCCTAATATCAGCAAACTTGCCGAAAGAATACAAATTTCAAGACCGAGTTTATTAAAAGCTTTAACCTATATTGATAAGGCAAGGCTTATTAGTTTGGTAAATAAGTCTAATAAAGGTATTTCAGTTTTGACCAAGCCTGAAAAAATTTATCTGAACAACAGCAATTTAATAGCTGCAATCGGAAACAGTAATGTTAACATCGGTAATATTCGGGAAACCTTCTTTTATAACCAGCTCAATGTTTTACATAAGGTAAACCTTTCGGATAAGGGCGATTTTTTAGTAAATGATAAGTTTACATTTGAAATTGGCGGAGTAAATAAAACTAAAAAGCAGATTAGAGGTATTCCAAATTCATATATTGTTAAAGATGATATTGAGTATGGGGCGGGCAATATAATACCGCTATGGTTATTTGGATTTTTATATTAGCCGGAATACAAAATATCCATAAAATTGACTTTTTGATAAGTCAAAAACACAAATAAAATGACTTAAACTCAAGTCAAGTTGCCATTAACCCCTTATTTAGAATGATGAGATCTATTATATCAATTATATAAGTTTGAAATTGCGTATAAAGGCACTACTTCAATCTTGTCATATCGTGAAAAATTTTCGAGAGATATCCTGATACCTTTTTTCCCGTTTCGTTCAGTTAGAAAAAGATTCATACTTTGCATCTTTCCGCTTCATCCTGATTTTACTTCGACAGGTACTATATTGCTTTCCTGCTCAATTAAATAGTCAATTTCGGCGTTGCTCCCCCTCTTTTCCCGATGCCAATAAAATAACTGCCTCCTTTCATGGACGTCAGCGTACTTTATCATTTCCAGCCCTGTAAATAGTTCGGCAATATTTCCTTTATTAAGCATGTCAATATTTTTTGCAAGCAGATAATCAAACAGCTTTAACCCGGCACTCTGCTGGAAAATTCCCGTATCAATCAATAGTGCTTTAAATTTTTTATAATTGGCCTCAGCACCTAATGGAAGTCCCTGTCCCGACGTATGATATACTTTATGTACAAGGCCTGCCATTTCGAGCAGATCAAGCGCTTCTTTCGCCTGGGACGGATTAGATAATGTTCCTGCTTTGGAATAGATATATTTTCCCCCGGCTTGTTTTACAACAGAGCCAAGCACTTCGCGAAGGCGCAACAAAGGTGAACGACTTTTGTACTTTGCAAAATCATCGTAATATGAAAGGGTAATGTCAGATAACACCTTCTGTACGGCAGTTATATCAGTTGGATTTTCGGTATATGTTTTCACCACCTCCGGCATGCCTCCATGGCGATGGCGCGTACCAGTGCGCCCGATCCGTACCGGGCCTTGATCCTGTCCATGGCCTGATACAGCCTGATGACTTCCTCGGTGTCGTCAAACAGGTTGATCTGGTAATGCCCGTGCACCAGATTGCTGAGCCGCACCCCCACCAGCCGGAGCCGCATGCGGCGGGTGTAGAGCTTGCCGAACAACTCCAACGTTGTTTTGATAAGCGCCTGATCTGATGAGGTGTAGGGTATATGCGCCTGTCTGGTTTCCGTATCGAAGTTGGAGTACCTGATCTTGACGGTAATACAGGAAGTAAGTTTCTTTTCTTTCCGCAGCTTAAAGGTGAGTTTTTCTACCATGGCTATGAGTATGGACCTGAGCCTGCGTACGTCAATGGTGTCGGCGTGGAAGGTGGACTCGGTGGATATTGATTTTTGCTCTGTGTAGGGCACTACGGGGGAGTTATCGATGGCATTGGCTTTGTTCCACAGCACGATGCCATTTTTTCCAAAAGCGCTTTGAAGCATTTTCGGTGGCATTTCGCGAAGCGTGCGTACCGTACGGATTCCCATGTCATACAGAAACTGTGTTGTTTTTTCGCCTACCATCGGTATTTTTTTTACCGACAAGGGCGCCAGAAAGTCCTGTTCTTTACCTGCAGGGATCTGTTTTTCCCCGTTGGGCTTGTATTCGCCTACGGCCACTTTCGATACCAGCTTGTTGACCGATAATCCCATGGAAATGGGCAGGCCGGTTTTGCTGATGATCTTCCTTCGCAGTTCCCGGGCCCACTTGAATGCGCCGAAAAACCGGTCCATACCGGACACGTCGATATAAAATTCATCAATGGAGGCTTTTTCGAACAGGGGCGATTCTTCCCGGATGATACCGGTGATGGCAGCGGAAAAATGCGTGTAGGCTTCCATATCGCCTGATATAAACAGCGCATCCGGGCAAAGCTGCCGGGCCAGCCGGGCAGGCATGGCCGAATGAATGCCAAACCGGCGGGCTTCATAGCTGCATGAAGCCACCACGCCCCGGTTGCCGGTGCCCCCGATGATCAGGGGTTTGCCTTTCAGCCTGCTGTCGCGCAGGCACTCAACGGATACAAAAAAGGCATCCAGATCCATATGAACGATGGCGCGTTCCGGCATGGTTTTTCCAATATTTTTAGTGTTTTTACTAAAATAATTAGTCAATGCTTTTGTTTTTAACTAAACCGTGCTATATTCGTTGTAAAAATACTAAAATAGTTAGTAATTATATATATAAATGATAAAAATATTAGCAAAAAAATGGAGCAGATCAGGAAGCTGAAAATAAACAGTAAAAAGCTGCAATCGGGTAAATGCCAGGTTAGATTTTGTGCAAGTTTATCGGACAACAGGGAGCGGTACGGGTATGTGCTTGCCGAACCGGGAAGCACGCTGCGGGAGGTAGTGATCCGCATTGTAACACTTTTGATGAGAGGAAAAAATGCCATGGAAAACCATCTGTATTCGGTGGGCGCACGCAAACAGGTACTGACGGAATGGGTTTTCAGCCGGGGGATGTGAGGATAATGCAGGGGGGCAATCTTATAAAAAGTATCGTCATTGGTACCGGAGGGAAGAATCTGTAAATTAATACCTGGTTAATTCAACAGATCCTTCGCTGGCGCTCAGGATGACGTTAAAAATAGTTAGATGTGAGTGTTGACGATCACGAGCCATCACTACCCCTGATGATTTTAGCCATCAAGAAAAAAAATATCTCCCAATAACCCTTTTCAGAGGGAGTCAAATACTTTTCATAGTACCTCAGCTTATGAGGCGACCGCCGTGCCCGACGCGGCGCTTCGATCAGAAAGCGTGCCTGGAAATCGGATACACATTTCTTCGCTCTGAGGCCACCATAAATACATTCAACTTAAAGAAAAGGAGTAAGATTAGTTTTTTTGACGGATTACCCGGCCTTCATCCCGTTTGACTCCTTGAATTAAATTTTTCAAAATTTTGTTTTTTAAATTTAGATAAGCCTAAATTTTATATCTTTGCGTTGGAAGCATTTGAATGAGACAAGTATGATAAACCTGGCAGAAGAAAATTACCTGAAAACCATTTTCAATCTTTCCGGGAATGGAAAAGAAAATGTATCAACCAGCGCCATCTCGGATTTCATGGAAAACAAGCCTTCATCCGTGACCGACATGCTGAAAAAACTATCGGACAAAAGCCTGATCAATTACAAGCGGTATAACGGCGCGTATCTGACACCGGCCGGAAAGGATGAGGCCCTGAAGGTGATCCGGAAACACCGGTTGTGGGAGTTGTTTCTTGTTAAGCACCTGGCGTTTTCGTGGCATGAAGTGCATGAAATTGCCGAGCAACTCGAACATGTGAAATCTGAATTACTCATCGACAGACTTGATAAATTCCTGGGGTACCCATCCTCAGACCCGCATGGCGACCCGATTCCGGGCATTGACGGAAAATACAGACTGATAAACAACAAAACCCTGGGGGAACTTGCGGAAGGAGAACGTTGTGTGCTCACCGGCGTTAAAAACTCCTCATCGGAATTTCTGAAGTACCTCAACGAAATCAACATTTCATTGAATACACGAATCAGGGTACTTAAAAAGTATGCATTTGATGGGTCTGTATTGATTAAGATAAATGAAAAGCACCGGCAAACGGTTTCCAGAGAAGTAAGCAAAAACCTGTTAATCACACCGATTTAATTATTTTATTATATGTTAAACCCGGTACTTGCATTAGCCCTCTTTTTTATCGTTTTATTGGTTGTTTTCCTGCTGTTCAGACCGGGAAAGGGATTTTACTGGAAATTTACCGAAAAGCTTGAAAGCAGCGAAAAGACACTCCTGGAGGATGTTCTGAAGCAGCTTTATCACATGGAGCATGAAGGAAATACCGGCTCGCTTCAAAGTCTGAAAGGAACCATTGATATAAGCGAAGAAAATCTGATCAACGTGATCGCCGGAATGGAGTCAAAAAGGCTGATACGAACGGATGGAATAAAAATTTCGCTTCAAAAGGAAGGCAGCGACTATGCAATAAAAATAATACGGGCGCATCGGCTCTGGGAAAAATTCCTTGCTGACAGAACGGGGGTTGACAAGCGGGAGTGGCACCAACTGGCCGAACGTGCCGAACACAAACTAACCAGGGAACAGGTGGATGCGCTGGCACGAGCGCTTGGCGATCCCAGGTATGATCCGCACGGCGACCCGATTCCCACAAGTAAAGGAGACATGCAGGACATAGCGCACGTATCGCTTCCTTTATTTCCGGTTGATAAGCCAGGTTACATTGTACATATTGAAGATGAACCGGAATCTATTTACGAGCAGATTATTGCCAACAATCTGCATGTTGGAGCGCAGATAAAGGTGATGGAAGTCAACGAAAGGCGGATCAGGTTCCGTTCGGAGGGAGAGGAGGTAGTTCTTGCACCGATTGTTGCAAATAATATCAGTGTGGCCGAACAACGTCAGGCAGGTGTTTTCAGAAAAAATACACGCAGGCTTTCGGGCCTGAAGCTTGGAGAGAATTCAATAATTGCCGGCCTTTCGCGGGAGTGCCGCGGGGCAAACAGGCGGAGACTGCTTGACCTGGGGTTTGTGCCGGGTACGGAAGTTGAAACAAGCCTGTCGAGTCCACTCGGAAACCCGCGGGCATACCTGATTAAAGGCACAAGTATCGCCCTCAGAAAAGAGCAGGCGGATCTGGTTTTAATAGAAATGGATAATGACAACGTATATGGCAACTGAAGCAAACTGTGATGGCTGTGCATTGAATAATGCCGCTAACTTAAAAAAGCTGGGTGTGAATGTATCAAATGTGGACTTTGTGGTAGCGCTGGCGGGCAATCCGAATACCGGGAAAAGTACAGTGTTTAATGCGTTAACCGGATTGAAGCAACATACCGGTAACTGGCCCGGCAAAACCATCGCCCGGATGGAAGGTGGATTTTCCTACAATGACAAGCGGTATAAGCTGGTGGACCTGCCGGGAACCTATTCCCTTTTATCGACAAGCGAGGATGAAGAGATTGCGCGAAATTTTATATTGTTCGGCAATCCGGATGTTACCGTAGTTGTGGTAGATGCCACCCGGCTTGAACGAAACCTGAACCTTGTTTTACAGATACTTGAAATAACAAAGCGGGTGGTGGTGTGTCTGAACCTGATGGATGAAGCCGAACGGCATCATATAAAAGTGGATGAACGCGTTCTGGCACGTGAACTGGGCGTACCTGTGGTGGGTACATCTGCCAGGTATAATAAGGGAATAGATGAATTAATAAAGGTTGTGCATGAGGTGGCTACGGGTGAAATTGTATGCAAACCGCACCTTTTAAAGAGTATTCCCGGTAACATCAGGCATGCGGTTGACCGTCTGGCCGGTGAAATAGAAAAGCATTATACCGGGATAACAAACAGTCGCTGGCTGGCTATAAGGTTGCTTGAAGGTGACCAAAGCCTCATTGAAGCGCTGGAAGATAACCGAATTGCGGATATGGTTGAAGTTCAGAATCGTATGATTGAAAGAGTAGCGGTATAGATGGAGAAGAATAAAGAAATACTATCGCTTGCGAATAAGCTTCAGTGGGATGTAGGGGAGGACTTTCATGATAAGCTGGTGGAAGGAATTTATTCCGATGCTTCAAAAATCGCCCAAAAAGCAGTTTTAAAGGAAGACGGAAAGCAACATTTTGACATCGATGCAGCTATTGACAAGGTGGTTACTAGCAGAGTCTGGGGTTTTCCTATCATGTTGTTTTTGCTGGCTGCCGTTTTGTGGGTTACCATTACCGGGGCCAACTACCCTTCGGTCGTACTGGATAATTTATTAATCGGTATGGGCTATCCGTTTCTGAAAGGACTGGCTGCTGCGATCGGATTGCCCTGGTGGCTGAGCGGTGTGTTGATTGACGGCGTATATCTTGCGATGGCATGGGTGATAGCCGTTATGCTGCCACCCATGGCAATTTTTTTTCCACTGTTTACCCTCCTTGAGGATTTCGGATACCTGCCGAGGGTGGCTTTCAACCTGGACCGGATTTTCAGCAAAGCAGGAGCGCATGGCAAACAGGCGCTGACCATGAGCATGGGTTTTGGCTGCAATGCGGCAGGCATCGTGGCCACGCGTATCATTGACAGCCCCAGAGAACGTTTGATTGCCATTATTACCAACAACTTTTCACTTTGTAACGGGAGATGGCCGACACAAATACTGATTGGAACCATCTTTATCGGAGCGCTTGTGCCATCCTACCTGTCAGGGCTTGTTTCTGCCGCTTCTGTGGTAGGAATTGCCGTCCTGGGTATCATCTTTACATTTATTTTTTCCTGGTTACTATCCAGTACGGTTTTGAGAGGGAAATTATCCACGTTTACGCTGGAATTGCCGCCTTACAGGCCTCCAAGATTCTGGAGAACCATTTATACTTCGCTCATTGACCGTACACTGATTGTTTTGTGGAGAGCAATCGTGTTCGCAGCGCCTGCAGGCGCCGTAATCTGGCTGGTAGCAAATATACATATCGGAGATAGCAGCATTGCAGCCAATCTTATTCAGTACCTTGATGGGTTTGGTTTTCTGATTGGCCTGAATGGAGTGATTCTGCTGGCGTATATCCTGGCCATACCAGCCAATGAGATTGTGATTCCGACTATTCTCATGCTTACCGCTATGGTGTATGGGGGTATCGGCGCGGGGGCAGGGGACGGAGTGATATTTGAATTTGACTCTGAAATGGCTACAGCCGACTTGTTGCATGCAGGCGGCTGGACGTTGCTCACCGGGCTCAATCTGATGATTTTCAGCTTGCTGCATAACCCATGCAGTACCACCATTTATACCATTTATAAAGAAACAAAAAGCGTAAAATGGACTACGGTAGCTTCGCTTTTGCCGCTTATATTCGGCCTAATGGTAACGTTTGTTATCGCACAGTTGTGGCGGATAGTTATGGGGTGACAACAGGAACATTATGAAAACCACTTTCATTGCCCAATCACACCTTCTAAATCCAATTAATTGTAATTAACTAATTTTATTAGTAC
>QIDJ01000394.1 GCA_003228395.1 Flammeovirgaceae bacterium | reverse complement strand
TCCTTGCAACAGGCGCTACAACCATGATCCCCGATTATGAGGGCTTAAAGGATGTGGACTACCTCACCAACGTTTCCATTTTTGATTTGGAAGAACAGCCCGAAAGCCTGATTGTGTTAGGCGCCGGGTATATTGCCCTGGAGATTGCGCAGGCCTACAACCGGTTTGGCACAAACGTGCGGATCGTACACCGGTCCGAAAGGATATTACGGACCCAGCAGCCGGATGTTACGAATGAATTGCACAAACACCTGACAAATGATGGTATTGATATTCAACTGAATAATAAAATTCAGAAGGTATCAAAATCTGCAAATGGCGTGGTGGTGGAAGCTGTCCAGCACGGCCAGAAGAAAATATACGAAGCTACGCATATTCTGGTAGCCACGGGAATAAAACCGAACACAACGGGGTTTGGATTAGAAGAAATTGGTGTGGACCTGGGTCCGAAAGGCCATATAAAGGTCAGCCCAAAGCAGGAAACGAACCTGCCTCATATTTACGCGGTAGGTGATTGCACCAACACCCCGGCTTTTGTTTATACCGCTGCGTATGAGGGTAAAATTGCCGTACAAAATGCCTTTGCAGGTAAAATGATCAATGCGGATTATACCGGGCTGCCCTGGGTGGTATTTACCGACCCGCAGGTAGCCGGTGCAGGCATGGATGAGAAAAACGCAAAGGAGGCAGGTATTCCATTTGAAACGTCAGTGGTACCTCTTTCTGAAATTCCACGCGCACAGGCTGCACTTGACACACGGGGATTTATTAAGCTCATACGCAATCCGGAAACGGATAAGCTTCTCGGCGCCCGCATAGTGGCGCCTGAGGGCGGCGAACTGGCCATGCAGGCCAGCCTGGCCATCAAATATGGCATACGGGTTGATGAACTTGCCAATTCCTTCCACCCTTACCTGACGCTGTCAGAAGGGATCAAGCTTGCAGCCATTACTTTCCACAAGGATGTGACGGAGTTGAGTTGCTGTGCGAGTTAAGCGCTGCAATTCCATTCAATGAAAAGTCTGGACTTTTGATATTTAATGCAATGATAGCAGTCTGTTTTTTGTTGGTATTTGACCTTTATCACATGAGGTCTTATACGGACTAATTCACTACAAAATCAATGATCAACTGTTGCAATTCTTCGGAATAGTCCGTTTTAAACAGATGCTGCGCATGTGCATTTCCAGGGTAAACTTTTATCTGTTTGGGTTCGGCAGAATGGTTATAGATATTTTGAACCCGGTCAAAAAGTCCTTCTTCTTTTGATATAACAAACAATTTGTCGATTTGCTCACTTTGAACAGGAGGTCCTCCCGCCGGGGCCAGTAAAATGATTTTACGGATCACCGGGTCATCAAAATGGTCAAGGGCTGCAAGCACTGCCGCTCCGCCCATGCTGCCTCCCACGAGGTTAATCTCTTTATAACCCTGCTCCTTCAGCCAGGTAATTGCCCCCAGGATATCATAATACTTCTGATTGGTATTCCCGGATGTGCTGTTTCCATACCCCCTGAAATCAATAGAAAGGGCGGAAATCTGTCTGTCAGGAAATTTTTCGGCCAGAAAATACCAGCTTTCCTTATCGAAGATCATGCCATGGGCAAATACCACCACCTGCGCTTTCCCGGCATCAAACAACGCAGCTTCAATGCTACCGCCATCTTCGGTTGGAAAAGTAACAAGTTTGAAATCATCTTGTGCCATGATTCGTGATTGAGTACCTGACATAACAAGAATACAAAACAAAATTAAGGATGTTTTCATCAGTTTATCATTTTATGGTTACGATCAATAGGGTGTGGTTTTGTCATCATTTTTGCCATTCGGGATTTCACCTTCCACAAACCGGTCTTTTCTTAGGGCAAAAATGCCGCCAAAACCTGTTATACGGAATTTTAAACCCACGGGCTGAAGCCCGTGGCAATCGATTTCCCCCGCTACGGCAGGTCAATAGCATAATGCTGTTTCGGGTAATTCCATCACTATACCCGTATGTGTTATCGCCTGCCAACATGGGTGGTGTCCGCTTAAGTTTGACTACTGATACATTTTCTCTCCTGCTTCGATCCTGACCCCCAACCGGTTTTCACGCGGCGGGATCGGGCAGGAATGACCTGCATCATATACACAATACGGATTATAGGCCATATTAAAATCAAGGTTCAGCGTATCACCATCAGGGATATCCAGCACCAGGTACCGGCCACCACCGAACGTTTCCTCTCCAGAAGTCAGGTCGGTAAACGGAATAAACAAGGCGCTTTTTTTTCTGCCGGCCGCGGCCGATCGCTGACTTTGATAAACCTGTAATGTCAGTTGTTGACCACCAATGGAAAAGTGCACTTTTCCAAAGATCAGATAATCGTATGATTCACCACCTGTGGTTTTGATGCTGAATGTCCGGCCATCATGGAACCTTGTTAACTTGCCTGTAACTACATAACTATAATCAATGTCGTAGTAGTTCAACCCATTAAAATTTTTCAGGAGATCTTTGGTAAGCATGGTCTTGTCTTCCTGCTTATAGTTCTCATCCTTCTGGTTTCGCCAGGCGGTTATTTTATTGATATAATCTGCCTCGTTTTCGGCATATATCACTCCCTGGGATAAGGCCCCTGAAGCATATAGCAGCGCCGAAAAAATAAAAAACGCTCGTTTGTGTTTTGTCATGGATGTATATTATTGTTTTTTAAATAAAGTATAAATATAAGGCCTGATGTCGCCCGATGGCATGGTAAAAATATGGTCGAAGCTGTCTATAAGGATAAATTCCCCGCCCAGATTTTCCTGTAACATTTCAACACTATACCGTTGTACGGGCAAACCGGCACATTTTATCGCGCCCTCCTGGTTATACTCTGCCAACAGGGTGAACCCACCCTTTTTTATGCCGGAACGAATGAGGTTAAAATAGGTAACCTGATCCGTTTGTTCGGTAAAAAAATGTAGTACGGCACGGTCAATCCATAAATCAACAAGCCCTATTTCGCTCAGCATGACAGGATTTGTAAGGTCATCCACGATGAACTGAACATTGTCACTTTCTTTACCAATTCTTTCCTGTAACTTATTCAATGCCGCCTCACTGATATCAATTGCCAATATATTAGTGTAACTCTGACTCAGAAGTTCATCAACCAGTGTGGTACTGCCGGCGCCGGCTATAAGAACCCTCGCTTCTTTCAGGAGTTCTGCCTTTTCAAGCAGGTATAATGTTGGAGTCAGGTCCGTTTCATACCAGCCCAGCTTTTCTTCAGAGCTTTGGGTATAAATGGTATTCCAGTGATCTTTCATATATTTTTTCGCAATTGATATTTCAGATAATCTGCAAATCTAATGCATGCAACAATTTATTTCGTAATTTTCATATATCTCATCAATACGATTTTTTCTAAATGTTGCAAAGCACACAAGACGACCAGAATTTCAAGGTCAATTATTTTGGATTTGGTCAATATTCTCAGACCCACGATGTATAGTGACATAGCACATTGTCATTTGTTTGCTTATTGTCAATCCATAGCAGGTTATCTATCCCTTAATCCCTCTGACTACAACAAAACTTCCTTTCCCATAGCCGGGTATGGGGGTCTCTGTCTTATCCGGATCCGGTACCAGGAGTGTCTGGCAAAATTCAAAGCGACCAAACCCGGCCTTTGTCAGCAGGGTAACAATTTCTTCCGGGGAACGAAAACGTGCCTGCGCGTAAACATCTGATTCGTCCTTTACTTTCTTATACCTCCTGGCCGCTTCACCATTTTTATCCAAAAATCCCACCACGATCTGCCCACCCGGTTTCAACACGCGGAAGGCTTCCGAATAAGTCTTTTCAATATTTTCCAAAAAACAGTCAATGGTTACCATCAACACCGTGCTAAATTTCTCATTGGTATAAGGCAGGTTCTCAGCCATTCCCTCATCTACCTCAATACCCCGTGCGCGGGCCATTTTCGCCATTTCGGGAGCAGGTTCAATGCCTTTCAAGATACCCATTTGTGAAGCAAACCTCCCCGTGCCCACACCAATTTCTAAAGCCTCTTCTGTGCCGGATATAAACTGTTTCACCGCCAATAGTTCACTTTGCCAGGCATTCCTGTGATTTTCAAACCATTGATCGTATGCAACAACCGTTTTATCAAATACTCGAATATTATCGTTTGATTTTAATTTCATGTTTTCGGGAAAAAACAGATATGAATAGCGGATAATCTCCCAATATCCCGTTATACCTTGCATTCTCTTCCGTCATCCGGTGCTTTTCAATTTCAATCATCAAAGTCAATACGTGAACTTCAGGTATTACATAAGTAAATGTATATATCCTTTTTTCCAGCGGTTTCAGGTTATTCTCCGAAAGTTGTTTCGCTTCAGGATACCATTGCCATACCTCGCCGATACGGTGCGTCTCCTTCTTCACTACATTGCCATCGTGATCGGACATTGCAAAAATAATCAGAAAAAATCGTTCCGGATCGCCCGTCGGCACTTTGTGGCCCGCATAGCTGTTTTTAACCGTCAGTGTGTAAAACAGCGTATCACCCGGAGTATAAACGACCATTGGTTTATCTTCCAAAATCTCTAACCCGTTTAACCCATCCACTTTTGCATCGTAAAATTTCGGAATTCCCGACCCGGGAAAACCATGATAACGTGATTTCCGGATTTGGCCATCCAATACGATCGGGCGTTCTTTTTCAGCCATGTGGCAGGTAATGCAGCTTTTTCCTTCTTCAGCCGCCCAATTATTTTTCCATTCATCCCCTGATTCGAATGTGCAGACTAAAACAGGATTTAACTGATCCACTACATTGTGGCAACTGATGCACAGCTTTTCAGATAAAAATCCAACATCTTTTATGGTTTGATGCATTTCATCTGATTCGCCTGTTGTACCAATAATATTTCCTTCCCTCACATGACAGGTGGCGCATGTAATACTTTCCTGTTGCAGGGTTTTGTCAAATTCAGGGTTCGGATGTTGCACAGGCGCTTTATAGTCCCCATTTAGAAATCCTGTTACAATATACTTCTGTTGATTTTGCAATGGCGTATGGCAATTGAGGCAAACAGACACGCTGTCTTTTCTCCATTCAGCCTGAAACTGCATATCCTGAAAGGCGACCGCATGGGTGGATTGTTTCCATTCTTCATAAATCTCCGTGTGGCAAACACCGCAATCGCTTGCCAGCAACGAAACAAGTCCCGGCGGTACTTCCTGATTTGGTATTGGGGATTCCCAATGCTTTGTTAAGGGAATGGTATCATACGCCTGTACAACGTCGTTTTGTGCAGAATTACGACAATCCGTTAAGGAGGCTATCAGCACTAATCCGGAAACAGAAAGCGATGTGATTGTTTTCATCATCTACTTTCGCGTAAGAAAACCGACAAGTCCGCTACCCAGAAAAATAAAAACGATGCCCACGATACTACCGATCCCAAATAGCGGGGAAAAAGTTAATCCATGGCCTACCGTACATCCTGCCGCCATACTTGCCGTAACACCTAATCCCAGTCCACCGGATAACCTTTTTAATACAATGACCGGTTCAGGTAAAGAAAAATGTACAGTCGTGTTTTTCCGGAAACTCCAGAAGGCTCCTAACGGAATACCAAGGACAAATAATAAGCCCCATGACAGGGTTAAGCCTGCGATATCAATTGCTCCGGGTATTATTGACATACCGTATGTTAAATGAGAAAGTAACGCCGAAATCCATGCTGCGATCCCCAAAACGCCAATTCCTATTCCGGTTTTCTTCCATCCCCATTCGGCGCCGCCCGGTTGCTTATCCCCCTGCTTTAGTAAAAGATAAATCAACCCGAATGAGACAAATGAAATTCCAGCCACAAGCAGTGTCAATGTTGTCGCGGATGTAGTCATTTTCCAAATGGGTTGCTGGTCAAACAAAACAGTGCTTTGAACAGCTTGCCTGATTCCTTGTAAAAATCCTCTTTCCATGAAGTAAACGCCACCGACAAAACCCACCGCCGCAAACAGTGCGCCTGCGCTTCTTTCGCCTATCTTGTAAAATATTCCGGCAGCACACCCTCCCGAGAAATGCATAAAAACACCAAATAAGAACCCACCTGCGGCCGTTCCAACAAGAAATAAAGGCGGTAATTGGATGTTAGCTATATAGCTGTTATCGGGCGCGTATAAATAATATAACGTAAAGATTAAGGGTACTACCGCAACCTGAATAAGCATAGCCAGCAAAAAACTTTTCAACTTGGTGGTATCTTTTTCCCGCACTACATTGGAAAATCCTGAATTCATACAGAACTGTCCTTTTACAGAAATGTACCCGTAAGCAAACCCGATCAGTAAGGCAACTGCAATCAACTTATTGTTCTTTTCGTTATTTTCTGATCATGAATACGAATGGTATAAAAGGCCGGTATTTCAATCAGAAAAATCATCAAAACCCAAAAATAATATTTCATTTTATTGACTTTAATTTACTAATTCCATCCAAAGGTGCCGCCACAAAGCCACTTTGTTCCGGCAAAACCATTTTCAAGATAGAAGCTGGCTGCTTCCGATGATCTGCCACCGCCCTTACCGCAAGCCGTTACTATCCGTGTATCCTTATTAAATTGATCCAAATGTTCTTCTAATTGACTTAACGGAATGTTTATAGCCTGATGGATATGCTGTTCGGCATATTCCCCGGGGTCTCTCACGTCCACGATAACAAGTTTTTCATTTAAGTGCATCAATCTTTTTACTTCTTCCGCAGATATACATTCATTACCTGTCAGTTTTTCCGATTTTACTTTATCCGGATCAGTCATACGGATCAATATTATCACTGCTGAGAAAACGGTTAAGCCGGCAATTACGCCAACGGAAGGGAGTATTCCCAGCGAATCTGCAATAATGCCGGTAAGAATGGCTCCGAAGGCATAACCGGAATCGCGCCACAGGCGAAAAACGCCAATGCTGGCCGCGCGCTGCTGCGGATGGGTGTAGTCGCCTATTCCTGCTAAAAAAGTAGGATATACCAGGGCTGTACCTGCCCCCAGGATAGCCGACAGGATAATAAAATGGAAATACGCAGTAGCAAAGATCATGAGGGATAGTACAATGCCTTGCAGCAACATTCCCCAAAACAACATTTTCTTTTTACTAAAATGGTCCGCCATTTTGCCTGTAAATAACTGGCCAACTCCCCAGACTACCGGATAAACAGCGACAATAACTGCTATTTTATCAAGGTCAAACCCCCTTCCCGCCAGTAGAATAGGGAAAAGTCCCCATACCATTCCATCGTTGAGGTTATTAACCAGGCCAGCCTGGGATATGGATCCCAGATTCCTGTCTTTCCATGTGGTTTCCCAGAATATATGCTTTAGTTTCCTGACCGTACTTGTAGTTGTTTCCATCGTAACATGATGAACCGTGTCCTTAACGAAGAACCAGGAGCCGATAAGTCCTGCACCCGCAAAAAGATATCCTATATAAAAAGGATAAGGCCTTAACCCATATTCAGATGCCATCCAGCCGGTAAGGAAAGCGACTGCACCGACGGCAAGATATCCGGCGGACTCGTTGATGCCCATGGCCAATCCACGGTTTTTCTCTCCAACCAAATCAATCTTCATCACTACCGTACTTGACCACGTTAACCCCTGATTAATTCCAAGTAAAATATTGGCAAAAATTATCCAGTTCCAGTTTGTTGCATTAATTAAAATAAGCGGGATCGGCAAGGCGAAAATCCATCCGATCACCAGCAGGTTTTTTCGTCCGACTTGGTTGGCCAGTGCACCTGTAAAATAATTAGTGACTGCTTTTGTTATGCCAAAGAATACGATAAAGGACAAAATGGCTGATTTTGCAGCAATTCCGAATTCCACTTCTGCTATCTGTGGGAGTATGGATCGTTCGAGACCTACCATTCCCCCGACAAAAGCGTTGATTACCACAAGGAGGGCAAATTGTTGCCAATTATCCTTTAAACCCAGTTTTACATTGTTACGTATCGCTGTATTCATTTTTGATTCAATACCGCTTTATCCAAACGAAAGTCTGTTTTTCTACAAATATAATACTAAAATAATAATTCTATTGTATTATTGAATAGAAATTTTGATTTTTTATTTTCTTGTAAAGCAACGTCATTTG
>QIDJ01000385.1 GCA_003228395.1 Flammeovirgaceae bacterium | reverse complement strand
CGTGGAAGAGAGAAATCTTTTTGACAAAAAAATAACAAGGCTGGAATCGACGCCACCTGAAAATGCCGTAATGGTACCGGGAAGGAGTTCGAACCATTCTTTTAACGCCTGTATTTTATTCTCGTCCATTTGCAAAGGAGATTCAGGAATCAAGATACAAAATTAATACCTGACAATTTATGCCATCAAAAAAAAACTAACCATGACATTTATCATTGTATAGTTCTTAATAACATGATAAATTTCATGTGTTCTTATTGTAAAATATTAGAATCTTAGCAGTACAAATAATTATGAAAAGGCGGGATTTTGTAAAAAAAAGTATGAATGCGGGTGTATTGGCAGGTGCATCCTCCCTGGGATTGGTCTCATTCAATAACCTGGCTGGCTCTGCCGTTACATCTGGTTATGACCTGGTTGCGGTAAAAGGAGGTGAACCGGATACGATGTTTGATCGTGCAATTGCCTCTCTGGGTGGAATAAAAAGCCTGGTGAAAAGAGGGCAATCGGTGGTAATAAAGCCAAATATTGGCTGGGATACCTCCCCTGAAAGAGCAGCAAATACCAACCCTAAATTAGTTAAAAGGATTATCGAACATTGTAAGCAGGCCGGAGCAAAAGATGTGTATGTCTTCGATCATACCTGTGATACCTGGACAAAGTGTTATACCAACAGCGGAATAGAAAAAGCAGTGAAGGAAGCCGGTGGTAAAATGGTTTCCGGATCCTCAGAGGGGTACTATCATCTCCTTGAATCTACAACGACAAAACGATTGAAATCAGTGAAGGTACACGAACTGATTCTGGAGTCGGATATTTTTATAAATGTGCCCATTCTCAAACACCATAGTTCAACCCGAATTACAAGCGCGATGAAAAACCTGATGGGGATTGTATGGGATCGAAGATACTGGCATAACAATGATCTGAATCAGTGTATTGGCGAGTTTCCTTTATACCGAAAACCAGACCTGAATGTAGTAGATGCGTATGCCATATTGAAAAGAAACGGACCACGCGGAGTTTCTATTGCAGATGTGCTTTACCCAAAATCCCTCCTTATATCATCAGATATTGTAGCTATTGATGCGGCGGCGGTGAAAATCTTCGGTAATGAGCCGGACCGTATCCCTTATATCAGGATTGCAGACGAGTTGAACATCGGAACGAAAGACTTAAGCCGGCTATCTATCAACAGGATTAAGATATAACGCGTGAAGATTGCAAAACTAAAAAAAGTTAGGGTTGGTGTATCCCTGATATTTTTTGCATTTATATTTTTTCTGTTCATTGATTATGGAAACACTTTTGATAAGCCCGTCGTCCAGACTGTATTGTATCTGCAGTTTGTACCATCACTGATAAAATTCCTGAACGTCCTCAGCCTGACTTCGGCAGGTTTTATAATAATAATCCTGCTAACCTTACTATTAGGAAGGGTTTATTGCTCCTCTGTTTGCCCGTTAGGTACGTTTCAGGACATTATAGCCCGGGTTTCGTGGAAATTCAGTTCAAAAAAGGAAAAAAAGCAATTTTTTAACTATTCCAGACCAAAAAATCTGTTAAGGTTCGGTATTCTGGGAATCACGGTTTTTTCGTACTTACTGGGAGCCAATTTTCTGCTTGCTCTGCTGGATCCGTACAGCAATTTCGGCCGGTTTAGCGTCAGCTTTGCCCAGCCGGCTCTTGGAATGATTTACAATACTGCCACCGGTATTTTTGAAAAAATGAATATCTATTGGTTTTATCCGGCAGAGCTACGCGATGTAATTATCGCATCGTTAATAATCCCCTTTTTAATGCTTGGATTGGTGGTTGCCCTTTCATTTAAAAAAGGGCGGCTATTCTGTAATACCGTTTGTCCCGTAGGCGCTTTACTTGGTGTTTTATCAAAATTTTCCATATACAAAATCTTCATCGAAACCGAAGCATGTAACTCATGCGGATTATGTGTTTTCAGTTGTAAAGCCGGTTGCATTGACGACACAAACAAAAAGGTTGATTTTACACGATGTGTTACCTGCCTGAATTGTTTTAGCGCATGCAACAAAGATGCATTTCACTATCGAAATACCTGGTTCAATTCCGTGGGCTCACAGGCCATTCCCAGTGAGGCTGATTTGGGTAAAAGAAATTTTATGTTCAACTCCATTTTCTTTTTAACCGGTCTGATGGGTCTAAATTCCTTTCGCTTCAGAAATGACTCCATTCCGGCTGCCAGACAAATCATACCTGTTAAACCAACCACTATACCGGTTATAAAGGAATGTATGGTAACTCCGCCAGGCTCAGAATCAATCTATAATTTCAACAAATACTGCACCGCATGCGGATTATGCGTTTCTGCATGCCGGTCAAACGTACTTCAGCCAACATTTCTGGAATATGGATGGTCCGGACTAATGCAACCCCGTATGGATTATAGTTTCGGATACTGTAATTATGATTGTAAAATTTGTGGTGACGTCTGTCCTACACAGGCGATTTCTTACTTTGAAAACCTGAAAGAAAAACAATTTACACAAATAGGAAAGGTGAATTTTGTCAAGGAAAACTGCATTGTGCATACCGAAAAAACAGAATGCGGCGCCTGCTCAGAACACTGCCCTACCAAAGCTGTGGATATGGTACCCTACGAAAATACCGGACTTGTGATCCCGGAAGTGGACGATGAAATCTGCGTAGGATGCGGCGCATGTGAATATGCCTGTCCTACCATGCCCTACAAAGCCATCTATGTAGAGGGTAATCCGGAACATATCATTGCCTTAGAGCCTAAAATTGAAAAATTGGAAGAGATCGATCCGGAAAAAGATTTTCCCTTTTAATACTTTCAAGATTCCGGGACGTAAATTTTAGTGATGGCGATATAAAAGCAGAACCTCACTCCTCTTAATCATGTACGGTAAAATTTATTGAACCTTACGCAGGTTATTCCGCAGCATTCCGGCGTATGCATTTATAGTTGATTCATCGTTGCAGCCCAAAAATCCGTAGATGAAATTACCCTCAAGAACAAGTCTGACTTCTCCATTATACCGGTCTTCAATGGCATATTGCCCGTCTGCAATGTTATCAGCTTCCTGTTCAGCAAACCGTAAATAATCTTTCACTATCCGGATACATTCATCAGTATTCATTCTGTAAAAAATAAAAATTCTGAATTTCTCATCCTGAACCTGATAATCTGCGATATACGCATCTTTTAGAAATTCATGGCCCAGGAAATTGTTCGCTATAAAACATTCAGATTTCGCTATTTTACCTTCAGCGGGGAAAACCGTCAGTAGTTTTGGTAAAGCGGGATTGTCAACAAGCCATACCGATATCTGCCCGGCAATACGGATCAATTCTTCCTCCTGTATATTTTCAGCATTTGTTACCACTTTTACATAATACACTCCCGCAACGAAGTTTACCAGACCCGGTTCAGCATACCCCTGAGCGCCTACATCAACAAAATGATAATCCGGGTATCTTTCGCTGCAATATATTCCATATGCATATTCCGGTGACTGATGCCTGTACACCTCTACTTTTATTCGTACTCCCTCGTCATTCAGGTATTCAGCAATTTGCAGATCCCGGAAATGAAAGGCTACGTACGTTTCAGCAGCCCCATTGATATAATCCCATAGATCATCAGGTGTATAATCCGGATAATCCTGCACTATTTTGTAGCCGGAGATCAATGGGAAGTCGTCATCGGCAATGCTTCCAAATGTGATTCCGCCAGAGAAGCAGATCAGTGTCCCCATCAAAAGAAGTATTCTGAATAGTTTCATTGTGGGTCTTTCATCATTCACGTAAATATCAGGCTATAAAATCCTGGGGAACATCCTTCAGCCGCTTGATATCCCTGATTTTCGATGCCACATCGAACTGCTGGGTACATTTTACCCCACATATTGTACAATCCCCGCAAGCATCAGCAGGAAGGTTTGTTCTGCTCAGCAGATCATAGCTTTTTTCAAGATTATTGTAGCCATATGCATACATGTAGGATCGCATTAAGTCCGGTATGGGAAGGTTGTAAGGGCACTGTGGCAGACATTTTTCGCAATTGTTACAATACAGTGACCTCCCGTTAGATGATAGCCGAAGGGCCCTTTTTTCTTCCCCGGTCAATGTCAGGTCTTCCATAACTGACCAGTCGTCTTCAAGTTGATCAAAGCTTGTCATCCCCGGGATGGAAGTATGAAGATGCTCATTTTGCATCGCCCATTTCAGCGCGGCTTTGGCATTTACCGGCTGCTGGCGTTCTTTATCCATAAATCCGCCGGCCATTGTTTTCATAGCTACAACGCCGATACCTGCTTTTGATGCCTTCTTAATAGCGGCCTTTAATTCATCGATGTGCTTTTGCTGGAAATTGTACGCAGTCAGGATAACGTCATAAAAACCGCTATCAACCGCCGCATTTACGACTTCGGGTTCATGACTGTGTGTAGAAACGCCAATAAATCTGGCTTGCCCCTTGCCTTTCACTTCTGCCAGGGCGTCGAGAAATGGTTTGTAAAGTGTATGTTCCCTTGATTTTGAGGAATGGAGATAAAGAATATCCACATAATCCAACTGCAACCGCTCCAGGCTAATCTCAAATTTTTTTAAAAATTCCTGTTTAACCTTCTCCTCTTTCCATCGTTTCATACCTTCACCCGGCACCTTTGTCGCGAGGATATATGATTCCCTGGGATAATCTTTTAACAGTTTGCCCAACATTTGCTCGTTTCTCCCATTTTGATATCCATGTGCCGTATCCAGAAACACAATCCCGGTTTGCAATGCTGCTTTTACGAGGTTGGGATTGTCAGCTCTCATAACGCCCATACTTACGATCGGGACTTTCAGGCCGGTTTTACCCAGCGTCCGGTATATAATTTTCTCCTTGTCAATTTCAGCGGTCATTTTTCCGGCATGAGTCCATGCGGCATTTACGGCAACCAGTCCGGTTGCGCCTACAAAAGATGACTTGATAAATCTTCTTCTATCAAATGACTTTTTTTCAGGCATGATAAAATTCATTTACGGTGAAAAACAGATGCAGAGATTTTGTAAGAACTTTACGAATAAGAAGATATAATGTCAATGACTTTCATCATATCGGGTAATCATGCCGCGAAAAGTGGCGTATAATATGAAATGACACCCTTCAAGTTATTTTCTTATTTGTGAAATTTTCCCCTGGCATTGCCCCTGGCTTCAGCCTTCATCACTTACAAAATGCAGAACTCTTAGACAATGGATTTTTGAATAAATATGGATATTTATGGATATTTATGGATATAAATCTTTAATTAACAGCTATGCTTAGCAAACCGGGCTAAAGTGTTGAAAAGGTATAATAACTACTATAATTATACTCACTAAAGATTAAGCCAATAATTGAGCTTGACCACAAGCGCCCTGTTCTTGACATTAAAGGTATCGGAATAATAGTTATCAGTATAGACAATAAACAAGTCGGAAACCGGTGCAAAGCGCCACTGAAGCCGGGTATTGATATTCACATTATTGATCTGATTATTATATTGAACCCAGGTGGTTAAAAATAGCTTATCGGTGAAAGTAATATCGAACTTGGGACCTACAATAAAGAATGTTGAATTGTTTGTTTCAACAGGAAAAGTGAGCCGGTTATAGTCCATATCCATCGAAACGCTTCCAAATGGCTGGATACGGTAGCTCAAAATGGCTTGAAAATTTTTCCGGATACCGTTGAAAAACCCACCATAACTTCCAGTTAGATTGTAAGTAAAAAGATTTCGTTTGTCCGAAGTGATTGTAGCTGCAATGGTCCTGAAATGATACGTTGTTCCGGCTGCAAGCGTATCTTTTCCGCTATTAGTGGGGTCAAAAGGTTCCGTCAGTTTTACATAGTTTTCTTGGTATTCAATGGAATAGCTTGCGGTATTAAGTAGCAAAAGCTGATACAATAAGGTCATTTTGTAATCAGTAAAACCCCAGTTAGAAGTAAAAATAAAATCGTTGCGCATCAACGGCCCATGCCGGTTTACTACAGTCGATTCAGGATACCAGGCATAACCGATATCAGGGTTAAGAAGAGTGTAACCGGTACGTGGAACAAACCCAACATTTGCCACAAAATCCTCACCTACATAACGATGCTCCCATTCAACTTCCAGATTTTGCCCCCGATATCCAATTTCCAATGCATGAGCGATATCCTGTTTATCGGGTGTGATTGAGCCATGCAGGTATGTTTTACCCTGCCAGAGATTGTTGTCGGTAAAAAGATTGAAATCCAGGCCGGCAATGCGATTCCATTCATTGGACAGCGTATCCTCCGGATAGAGATCAATTGCGTTCCTGTCAACAAACAAGAAGGCCAGGTTGGATCGGCTTAAAACCTGGCGTTGCAATGCAGCTACCAGGTAGTTCTGAGCAGGAAAACTGGCGCTGTCCACCCGGCTTGTGGCTATATCCATGAGACCTATACGCCAGTCCTTGTTGATCTTACCACTAAGGCGTGCGCCCGCAATAATCGGGCTCTCCAGACCAATCCTCCTCGAAAAAAAAGGCCGGACACTTCTATCTCCAAAGCTGGCAAACAAGTCGCTGTTCTCGAGGAAAAACTGTCGTTTTTCCGGATAAAACAGTTCGAACCGGCTCAGATTGATAATCTGCTGGTCCACTTCGACCTGGGCAAAATCCGGATTAACTGTGAGATCAAGATTAAGCGAGGACGTGACTCCTATCTTGGCGTCCAGTCCGCCATCAAATCCATACAGAGATTCTCCTCCTGATTCATGATGTTTAAATGCCCGTCCTGAAACAAAAGGGATCAGTGAGATGTTGGGGCCTGCCGGAGGCGGAGGTTGGTCCCATTGTAATGTTCCGGCAAATGCAAGCGAAGCGGTAGGAAATTGCCTGGGAACAGGTGCCCAGGCCGACTTCTCATTTTGCCTCAGATCAAGCCTGCTGAAATTGATACCCCACCGATCAATCCCCTTCTTGTAACGAATGGTTTTATAGGGGATCGCAAACTCATGGATATGTCTCCCGTCTTCCTGTACCAGCTCCGACTCCCACTTATTATCCCATTCAAGGCCAACTTTCCCCCCATCTGACTGGAGCCCGTCCCACTGTGCGCCGGCTGCCGAAGAACCAAATGAAAATCCATTGGTTTTATCCTGAAAAGGATCTATAAAAACCAGAAAATTATCATTTTTCCCAAATTCAAAATCACGCCGGAGGGAAGCAATAATGTGATCTCCTTTAAGTGGATCCAAGCAAATTATGGCCATATAAATGTTCTTGTCATCATATGTCATCATAACCTCCGTTTTTGTTTCTGCATATCCGGTATCCATAGGTAATACGCGGAAAAATTCCTTTGCTACATCTGCAACTTTCCATGATTCTTCATTAAGCACGCCGTCCACTTTTATCTGATCGATTGATTTTTTGATCTTTAGTATATACGCTTCCGAATTCTGAGCATTAAGGGAGCTTGTCAGAATCAGAGAAGTGATCAAGAGCATGCCAGATTGAAAAATGTATTGAACACCGAACCTGAATATATATGTGATGAAGGACATCATTATTAGCCTCTTCCTTTATTGAATCAATACCCTTTTCAAAATATGCGCTTGTTATTTATTTACCTGTAAATTTCGCAGTTCTTTTCTCCAGAAATGCATTAACTCCTTCCTTATAGTCATCTGTTCTGCCGGCTATTTCCTGGCAATACGCTTCATACTCAAGCATTTCTTCCAGTGTGGATGTATAAGACTTATTCAGCATTTTCTTTATCATCCCAATGGCTTTTGTCGGGGCTTTCTTATAAAAATCAAGGATCAATGCCAATTCCTCATCCAGTTTTTCATGGGGAACCACTTTGTTTACTATCCCCAGTTTTTCGGCTTCCTCAGCCGTGAGTTTTGAACCCATTGTAGCAAGTTCAAAAGCTTTGGAATAGCTCACAAGCCTTGGGAGAAAATAAGACGAACCCGAATCGGGTACCAGGCCGATATTTATAAAAACTTCAATCAATACGGCTGATTCAGACGCAATTATGTAATCACAAGCCAGCGCCAGCGAGCATCCTGCCCCGGCTGCCACACCATTTAACCTGCAAATAACCGGCTTTGCCATCGTGCGCAAACCCCTTATAATGGGATTGTAGCGCTTGTGAAGTGATTCAGAA
>QIDJ01000223.1 GCA_003228395.1 Flammeovirgaceae bacterium | reverse complement strand
ATTATCCCGGTACCTACATTACCGGATTGTACAACCGGCTGGCTACGAATATTGGCGGGAGGGAGATTTGCAACGAAGACTTTGTAAATGCACCCAACTGGCTAACACTGCGTTTTAAGATTGAAAACGAACCCTGGATTGACCTTAACAAAGTTAAAATTGAAAAATTAAACCGTTGTTTGAACTTAAAAACAGGCTTGCTATCCAGATCGATGATTGTTACCGATGCTAAAGGACGAAAAACCCTGGTTGAGTCGGGAAGAGTGGCAAGCATGCACAATCCGCATTTGGCAGCTATAAAATACCGGCTGACCGCATTAAACTACCCGGGTTTGCTGCGCATAACTTCAGCCCTTGATGGCACTATTATCAACGAAGGCGTGGAAAGGTACAAAAGCCTGAATTCGAAGCACCTTGAACCTGTTGATCAGGGTGGATCAACCAATTTTTCTTTCCTCAGGGTGAAAACCAATCAATCAAATATTGAAATTGCTGAAGCAGCCAGACTGGCCTGTGATAAAGAAGTGCAATTTACCGTTAGCAGCAAACCAGGCATTGTTCATACGCATGTGCAATATGAAATAAAAGAAGGCGAAAGTATTGAGCTGCAGAAAATTGTGAGCATTTTCTCATCCCTGGAGACAAATGGTGATGTATTGAAAGAGGCAAAAAAAGCGTTGGAAAAAATTGTAGATTTTAACTTTTTGTATTCAGCAAGCAAACGTTCGTGGGCCGGACTCTGGAGAAAAGCGGATATTAAAATTGAAGGCGACAGGATGTCGCAACGCCTGATCAGGTTACACATCTATCATTTACTGGTTTCGGCTTCCCCTCATAACCGAAAACCGGATGCAGGTATTACAGCAAGGGGTTTACATGGCGAGGCTTACCGGGGGCATATTTTCTGGGATGAACTTTTTATACTTCCGTTCTATAACATTCATTTCCCTGAAACTGCCAGGCAAATTTTGATGTACCGCTATCATCGTTTGGAAAAAGCAAAGGAAAATGCCAAAGAATATGGTTACAAGGGTGCAATGTTCCCCTGGCAAAGCGGCAGCGATGGCAGCGAAGAAACCCAGGTTGTGCATCTCAACCCTGTTTCAGGTGAGTGGGGCGACGACCACAGTTCGCTTCAACGCCATGTTTCATTGGCAATTGCTTACAATGTGTGGCAGTATGTTAACACAACAGGCGATGTTGATTTTATGAAAAACTATGGTGCCGAAATAGTATTTGAAATTGCAAGGTTTTGGGCAAGCAAATCGGAACCGGATGAAAATACAGGAAAATACTCCATCAAATCTGTTATGGGCCCCGATGAATTTCACGAAAGTTATCCGGGTGACTCACAAGGAGGATTAACTGATAATGCCTACACCAACTTAATGGTGGCCTGGCTGTTTGGAAAGGTTCCTGAAATAATTGAAATGATTCGGGATGACTCCGGAACTATATTGGAAAAAATTTCATTATCGGAAAATGAAATTCAACGTTGGAACGATATTCAGCACGGCATTAATCTGGTGGTAAATCAGGAAGGGATTATATCGCAATATGATGGATATTTCGATTTGAAGGAACTTGACTGGAATTATTACCGTAAAAAGTATAAAAATGTGTATCGCATGGATAGGCTGTTGAAAGCCGAAGGTAAATCAGCCGATGACTTCAAAGTTGTCAAACAGGCCGACACGTTGATGACATTTTACAACCTTACCAGGGAGACTGTTGACAAAATACTTGACGACATGGGTTATGAACTTCCGTCCGGTTATATAGAAAAAAATCTTGACTATTATTTAAAACGTACATCACACGGATCAACACTAAGCAGGGTGGTCCATGCTCAACTGGCAAAACTTATTGGCGACGATGAACTTAGCTGGAGCCTTTATTCAGGTGCGCTTTCCAGCGATTTTGATGATGTCCGGGATGGAACCACCGCAGAAGGGATCCATACCGGTGTAATGGCTGGCACCATAATGATTGCGCTATCAACCTACGCCGGCATCGATATAAGGGGAGAAGTTTTAAACCTTAACCCAGGTTTGCCGAAAAATTGGAAAAGCGTTGATCTTAACATTGATTTCAAAGGAGTAAATTATCATTTCAATGTAAAGCATGATGTTTGTGAGATTACGCCCGAAAAAGATTCGATTATTACATTTAAAAAGAAAACATATCGTATTGCTGCCAATAAAAAAACTACAATTAATTTGAAAAATGTTTCTAATAAACTTTAGCCATTTATATTTAACAACGCTGTATTAAACTATTTCCAAAACTTTTAAATCCTGATATGCTTGAAGATGTTTTATTAATAACCGACAAACACCGTGAGGCTGCGGCAGATATTGTCGAAGAAATTCTTAAAAGAAGAACAGCGAAATTCATTGTTGCCATTTCAGGTGAATCCGGTTCGGGCAAATCGGAACTTACACATGTAGTGGCTAAGGAACTATTTAAACTGGGTATAAAAGTAAAACCTGTGCATATTGACAATTTTTATAACTCCCATCCCCTTGAAAGGGCAGAATACAGAAAAAAACATGGCGTCAATAATATTGTTGGCCCTGGCGAATACAGGTGGGATGTCATAAACAAAACCATCAGCGATTTTAAAAATGATCGAAAAAGCACTATGCCCTGTGTTGATTTGGTTACCCAAAACATTGATGAACTGACTACCGATTTCAAGGGGGTTGAAGTATTGCTTATGGATGGCCTTTATGCCATTAATGCGGAAGGTGTAAACCTTGGAATATTTATTGAACTTACTTATCACGAAACAAAAATAGCGCAGGCAAAAAGGGGCAAGGAACGTACGGATGATTTTAGGCTCAGCGTTCTGGAAGCCGAACACAAAGCGGCGCTTTCAATTAAGCACAAGGCCGGTTTATTTGTAAACATGGATTATCACGTTGTTATCTCCGGGTCAAAAAACACTACCAACAATTTGGAAAATGATTAACCCCGTGAAACAGCAAAGCCGGATATTCGATTTATTTCTCAGGGTTAACGAAAAATGTTTTCAGATGCGGCTAAAGCCGGTTTTGGTGTTGCTTTTCAAACCGTCCGTTTTACGGGACGGGATTTTTATATAACGCCCCCCCAATTTCATCTGTCTCCAGGCAAGGACTCAGGAGATTAGTATGAATGTGATTCGCTCAATCAGATCCCGATTGCCATCATTCTAACTAAAAAGGCTAAATATTTAATACATTTACCGTATGAACAGGTTTGTAAAGTCCGGAATAGGATTTTCGCTGCTTTTCTTTATTAGCGGGGTTGCTTCAGGGCAGCACGTTATTTCAGGAAAGGTGCTGGAGCAGGATACCGGCGAACCGCTCTCGTTTGCCACGATTATCATGGAAGGTACCACAACAGGCACCGTTACCAATCTGGATGGATTTTTTACGCTTCTCGATGTGCCCGATACACTTTTCAAACTGGTCATAAGTTACGTTGGATATGAAACAACTATTTACGAAGTAACCTCAGATGACATCCGGAGTCGCTCACTGATACGTATTAAACTCAAGCCGCTGACCTCCAGTTTGGAAGAAGTGGTGGTTACAGCCGAATCCTATAAATATATGAACACTTCCTCGGGCGTAAGTGTGGTGACGGTATCGCCCCGGCAATTGTCGATGCTTCCTGCCATTGGTGAAACAGACATTTTCCGCTCGCTGCAATTGTTACCGGGCGTAAGCGGGACAAATGAAAGTTCGTCCGGATTGTTTGTACGTGGAGGAACTCCGGACCAGAACCTGGTATTGTTAGACGGAATGACTGTATATAAAGTGGATCATTTTTACGGTTTTTTCAGCGCTTTTAACTCGAATGCCATCAAAGATGTCCAGTTATATAAAGGCGCATTTCCGGCAAAATATGGAGAAAGGCTCTCAAGTGTGGTGGACCTGACAGGCAAAACCGGCAGTTTTGAAAAAGTGAAAGGGAGCGTAAACCTGAATCTGATCAGTGCCGGAGGATATCTCGAAATCCCACTGTTTAACAAGCTTTCTTTCCTGTTTGCAGGAAGGCGCTCCTATACCGATATTCTGCAAAGCGGCCTGTATAATAATCTGACGGATAATTTTGGCGGCAACTCCACTATTCCCGGAGTGGATGATGAAACAAATATTACGGAACTTGAGCCTGTTTTTTATTTTTATGACTGGAACAGTAAATTATCCTACCGGCCGGGCGATAAAGACCTGATAACCTTAAGTATATACAATGGAAAAGATTTTCTCGACAAATCGAGAGACCTTGACCGGAACCTGCCCGGCAATATTTTGTTATATGCAAATATTGCAGAAAAAACAGATTGGGGAAATAACGGGATATCGGCAAGATGGTCGAGACAATGGCGTCCCGGGTTTTTTACCTCTATGCTTGTGACGGGGTCGGAATATTTCAGTAAATACGATCGCAACGGTTTTCTTGAAGTGTCTGTTCCGGATAAGGATTCAGTGATTTTCTCCGGAAGCCGGAATACATTCGAAGACAACAGCGTGAAAGACAGGACATTCAGGGCGGATGCCGAATGGCAGTTCCTGCCCGGACATAAACTGGATTTCGGTGTATCACTGACCCAAACGAATATTGATTATGTAAATACCCGTGATGATTCCGTAACCATACTGGCACGTAACCAGAAAGCGGGCTATAACTCGGTATATGTGTCCGAAAACTGGGCACACCGCCGGATGAAAGTAAGTGGTGGGCTCAGGGTGTCGGACTACAAGTACAGCGATAAACTGCTTGTGGAACCAAGAATATCACTGATTTACAACCTGATGGACTCGCTAAAGCTCAAAGCTGCCTATGGAAGACACTATCAGTTTGTAAACCGGATCATCAACGAAAACGTAAGCGAAGGGTCCAGGGATTTCTGGCTGCTGGCGGATGGTGATCAGATAGATGTAAGTGACGCTACGCATTACATTGCCGGGATAAGCTATGAACGCGGGCAGTGGCTTTTTGATGTAGAAGCATATTATAAAAAAATGCAGGGCCTGTCTGAATTCTCGCTGCGATTCCGGAGAGGCATTGAAATCAATGCCGATGAACTGTTTTTTACCGGAGACGGTATTGCACGCGGTGTGGAATTTCTGTTACAGAAAAAACAGGGAATGTACACCGGATGGCTTTCCTATACGCTGGGTAGTGTAAGACATACTTTCGAAGCCTTCAATTATGGCGAAGAGTTTCCCGCGCTGCATGATCAGAAACATGAACTGAAATTGATAAACAGCGTTGAACTGAATGAATGGACGTTTGCGGCAACCTTTATTTACGGTTCGGGAAAACCCTATTCCGAACCGGAAGGGCAGTATTCGATCGAACTGCTTGACGGCAGACAGTTCAACTATATCGGAATAGGGCCGAAAAACGGCTCCCGGCTTCCTTCCTATCAACGGCTGGATTTGTCGGCGCATCTTAAAATCGCGTTAGGGAAGGCCATAGGTGATATTGGGGTTTCTATATTCAATTTTCTGAACCACAAGAATATCTGGTATTATGCGTATGATTTCAGCCAGGATCCCGTACTTATTACCGAAGTGACATACCTCGGTATTACCCCTAATGTATCATTACAAGTAACATTTTAGTGATGGGGAAAGTGGAAATATCATACAAAACAGGTCTGGCGGCAGGAATAATGTTTGCTGGTCTGATACTTACCGGTTGTCTGGAAGACCAACAGAAACCCGTATCGGATAATTTTGTGGTAGAAGCATTTTTATTTGCCGGGGAGCCTGTCCGGAATATAAAAATTAAGGAGATCAAGCCGTTAATCCCTGAAGAGGGAGATACAACAGAGAGGATCATACCTGACGCCACCGTAATATTATCGGAGCAGGATCAGCAATATGTCCTTACGTTTGACCCTGCCACAGGAAAGTATATGTATCCGGGAAATGATATAGATATTAGTACGGGAGATGTATTCCGGCTGGAAGTAAAGGCAGGAAACCGGGTGGCCACCTCGGAAACCATAGTACCCGAAAAGCCTGAAGGAGTGGGACTGTCGGAGAATGTGATTATCATTCCGCAACTGACACTAAACCCTGATTTGCGCGACCAGATCATTTCTTTATTTTCCAGTGAACGAATTACCTTAACGTGGGATAATCCACTCGAAGAAAGTTACTTTGTGGTGATTGAAAGAAGAGAAATGGTCCTTGATCCGTTATTGCCCGAACAGGTTCCGGAGGAAGCCAAAACGTTGCTGGCAAGCTTCCGGTTTATTTCCGAACCTTCGCAGGATTCTACGTTTGAAATCATAGGTATGGCGCTCGAAACGTACGGCAGGCATGTAGCAAAAGTGTACCGGGTAAACAAGGAATACGAAGATCTATTTAAAAATCTGGAGCAGGATTCCAGGGATCTAAACGAGCCGCCTTCCAATATTATAAATGCGATTGGTATTTTCACGGCTTTCGCTTCGGACAGTATTTTCTTTGATGTGGTGAGAGAATGACAAATTGCATTCCCAACCGGTAGAAGCTCCACTGGTCTGGAGAATGGATGGAATAAGGCATTTATACAGATATATACAGATATAATTAGCGTGAATTTCGTAGGAAACATGGCGGCTGTGTGCCTGTCGTTGCACGAAGCAAGCGTATGGCAGGCGGGCGCTGCGCTCTGAGAGAGGACAAAAAACAATGAACTAATTTTACTCGCGCACACCCGCCGGACGGGAAGTCACTTGCACGCCATGTCAAGCCACCTACTGGTTCGGAAGTTACTTCCGGACCCTGACTTGTGTTTATCCATACTGATTCGCTTGTCTGCCGAAGGCAGGGAAGTTACCTGCATGACGGTGCTATTTAGGGAGATTGTCCGGCTAAACCGGACATTGATGTGTGTGTTTCTTCCATTTGGTCAAGAATACCATCAATAAGCTGGCCAGTATGGACAGATGTTCGCTCAACAACCAGGAGCATGTAAAGGATCCATTTGGTAAAGTCTTGATTTTGGCGGACAGCTCCTAACTGATATCCTTTATGATATGGATGTTATGATTTTATTATAGATTTTTTGCCTTCTTTGAAACCTCTCTCAGTCTCTATTTCCTCAGTTACCCGGCTCCTGCCTTAAATATCCCACCTGGTCTCCTGCATATTTCGTCAGCAGCTCCCTATATCCGGGGAGAGTTCTTAAAGGAGTAAAACTTATGTTCATTTCAATCCAGGCAACAGAAAGCCAGGATGGCACTGAGAGAAGATATTCTATTTGGTCCAGGGCAAGATCATATTCGCCAGTCATGGTATAAATCACCGCAAGATCATGGACGTATGGAATACCATAAGCAGCGTCTTTCGTCATAGGTAATAGTTCTACTGCTTTTTTTCCTTCTCTTATTGCCTCTTTCTTTCGCCCAATGCCGGCATAAGCGATGCCAAGAGAACTGTGGTATCTGGGATCATCAGGATGTTCCATGACCATCTTTTCCAGGAGTGTTTTTGCGGATTTATAGCCTTCATAAGCAAGATCATTTTTATTTAGATACTCATAAATAAAAGCTGAAAGCATCGGTTTTGGTCTGGTATATAATTTGTGGCTAACCCAACTACTTGTTGTATCAGACAAAAGTTGTAGCGCTTCCTCATAGTTACCTTCACCAACTTCTTGCCAGTACCATGACCAGAGATAGAATTCATGTTCCACACCAACATATTTAAGCGCATCGCGAGACTGTGCATTAGCTCCTTGCCAGCTCCAATAAGTGTAAGTTTTGTACAGATAAGGCCAGGACCCATCAGGGGCCAGTGTGATAGCCCGGTTGCAAGCATCAATAGCATCACTGTACCGACGTGTTAACCATAAACCCATAGCCAGATTGACAGGAATAGAAGCATCTCGCGGACTCAGTGCCATGGCCTTTTCAAGTAAATTTATATATTCATCCCACCGTCCCTGGGGTTCAAAGATGGCGGCCTTTTCCAGCATTATTTCAACGTTATTCGGCAGGCCTTTTTCAGCAATCTCCAAATGTTCAAGTGCCTTCTTGCGGTTCCTGTAAGCCCATAAATAGTAATATCCTATTGCAAGATGAACTTCCGGTTGATCTGGTCCAAGTTCCAGCGCTTTGGCTGCAGCCTGATCCGATTTCTCCAGGCGGGATTCAGACAGATCATATCGCAGATTGTAGAACCTGGCATGAGCCCTGGCTAATTCAGCATAAGCCAAAGCAAACATGGTGTCGATCTCTACTGCTTGCTGAAAGCTTTCTATTGCCCTGTTCCAGTTTTCAAGGG
>QIDJ01000156.1 GCA_003228395.1 Flammeovirgaceae bacterium | reverse complement strand
ATATAGCCACTTGATTTTTTTTAAAAACAGAAAAACAAGGATGCCTGTAATAAACAGGTAAAGCAACACTACCTGATGTTGGGGCAGGTAAATATCCTTTATATACGCACCGGGAATATTTTCGATAAACAGTACCGACCTGTTCATAAACCCGATTAAATAACCCAATCCGGTTGCCAGGATACCTGATAGTAAACTTATTCCCGCAAAACCTGATATCAAAAATACCAGTCCACCGCCAAGGATGATCCCTGCTGCAGGAATAACAATAAGATTTGAAATGAAAAACAGAAGCGGATAATTGTGAAAATAATGCAATACAAGAGGAAAAGTAAGAATCTGGGCTGCAATACCTACCGAAGTAAGGCTCCAAATTTTTTCTAAAAACCTGTATTTTGATACAAAAAGGCTGTTTATTGATGGATACAACCAAACAATTCCTATCACGGCAAGGTACGACAACTGAAATCCCACATTGAACAACTGCATCGGATTGATGATCAGAAGCACAAAAGCCGAAAAGGCAATGGTATTGAAAATGTTGGGTGTGCGGTAAAAATATTGCCCGATGCTGATGATCGAAAACATCAGCGCGGCACGTGTTACGGAGGGTGATAGACCTGCTATAGCGGCATAGCCCCAGAGTATGATGATTGTGAGCAAAACAAATCCGGCTGTTTTACGGTATTTTCTGAATATCAGGAGCAGAAACCCATATAAAATCCCCAAATGCAATCCTGAAATAGCCAGAATGTGCATGACTCCGGCATGCGCATACGCCTGCATTAATTCATCGCTTACATCTCCCCGTACTCCCAATAGCAGGGCTTTGGCTATACCCTGGTGATCCGCGTTGTCTATCTTTTCAGTTATTAATGTGATGCCAAAACTCCTGATCTGATTGACCAGGGCAATAATCCGGTTGGGTTCATTTTGCCCGATAATCATATAGTCATCAGCCCTGAGAAATTGACGGTGATATATATTTTTATTTGCCAGATACTTCTTGTAATCGAATTCATTTGGATTGCCGGGTGGCTCAACCAATGTGGGTGGCTTAATTATCATAAGACTTGTTCCATACCTGACAGATGAATCAGCGGCAGGAACATAAAGCAACACCTTTCCAAAAGTCCGTTTCCATCCTTTTTGAATGAATGCCTGGTCAACATCAATCACTACCTTTTGGAAATTTTTAGTTTGTTCCGGCCATGAATTTATGGTGCCTGTATAGCGATCCAATGCGTAATTCGAAAAGTGAAATTCAGAATGGTTTTGCTGAAACAGCATGGTCCGTGCCATACCGAAAAGGCAGATAAGGCTGAGTGCAACAAAGCCAACAACCGGATTCAAGCTAAAAAATTGCTTCTTGCCAGCGGTAAGAAATACGATATAAGACAAGGCAACTACTCCGATGAGTAACGCGGAAATCCATAATTCCGGTTGAACTTGTCCGGCAATTAAGATGCCGGCAATAAAGGCAGGTGTAAAGCGTATAAACGGATACTTGAGCCAGTGGAGCATACGGATGGGGTGCGAATTGAATATTCAAATTAAAAAATATTCAAACAAATTCCCCGGTATCAGCCTGAATATATATTTTGATATGTTATGACAATGAGCAATTAATTTATCGAAATTCGAAAATTGATATTAGTGAAGTGCGCTTTCCCCTCTCCTGAAAGTCAATTAAACGGATCCGATAACTCCGGATTAGTTAAAAAATCTTCATCCGAAAGTGTCTTTAGAAAAGCGACCAGTGCGGCTTTTTTTCCGGCGCTGAGTTGTATGCCACCACTGGCCAGGTTTTTCATAAGGGGATCAACAGTAGCGGACCGCTCCAGCCCTCGACTGTAAAAATCCACCACTTCTTCCAGTGAATTAAACCGCCCGTCGTGCATGTAAGGACCGGTAAACGCGATATTTCTTAATGTTGGCGATTTAAATTTACCGTAGTCCGCCGAATCGCCTGTTATTTCGAAGTACCCGGGATCCGGAATCGAATCGAGGGCGTTGTTGTGCATACTGTTATCAGTAAAAAACATCGTAGCGTGGCAATGAAAGCAATCACCTTCTTCGGTGTAAAACAGTTCATAACCCAAATATTCTTCGTTGGTAAATGTGGCTTCACCACGAAGAAACTTATCAAATTTAGAATTTCCTGAATTCAAGGTACGGACAAACTGTGCCAGTGCATAGGATGCTTCTGTTGAAGTTATCTGATCCACATTAAAAGCCATTTTAAACAGGTTGCTGTATTCCGGATCGTTGTTGAGTTTTTCAAAATCAGTCTTAAAAAACTCTTCAACTTCAAAAAGCATGATATCTTCCACTGAGCCTGACACTTTGCTGTTCCATAAAAAATTACGGCTCCAACCCAGGTTGATATGCGGAAGTACGTTGGCATCCGAAGAAAACGAATGGGCCTGAACATGGCACGTAGCGCACGCCCTGGAATTATCCCTCTCCAGCATTTTGTCGTAATACAGCTTCCGCCCAAGCTGCACCCCTTCTACGGTTAACGGATTGTCTGCAGGAATAGTCATATCAGGAAAACCCAACGGAATTTCCAGTTCATAGGGCGTTGTACTTTCAACCGGCGCAATATCATCATCGATACATCCTGCATACACAAGCAGCAGGCCAAATCCTAATGTGATATTTTTTACGTTGCTCATAACGCACCATCTGATATCCCCACAGTGAATACATCCACACCATTTTCCTGAATGGTCTTCTGTGCTTCATGATTTCCCATAATTGCACCCCTAAAGTATTCAAAATCCCAGTCAGTCGGGTTTTGAAACCAATTCTGAATTTCCATATTCAATGTCAGGTGCAATGTATTATCCGAAACTGTAAACGCGGAATTAGGCAGATCAATATGAATTTCATAGGGTACACCGTCAAGCATTCCCGCATGAAAATTAAAGAAACTTGGACTCCCGTTCACCAGGTATTCACCCTCAATTTTCATGTAATGATAGCCGCCACCCATGGGTTCCGGCCATTCCATCAGGCTTTCAGGGGGTTGTGTAAATCTTCCGGAAGTATTGTCTTCAGGACTGAGGCCGTAAACAAAAGAGATACCCGTATATGCGCCCTGTGGAATCTTTTGTTCAAAAACATACGAAAGTGACTCCGTATCCCTGATATCCACAAAATGAATGTCATTCAGCTCAACCGATGGCTGATCAAGCCTGTGAAACCGGACTCCCGATATGAAATATTTAATGGTTTTAATGCTGTAATCCTGATTTAAAGCATTTTTATAAATAAGGTTATCTAATTGGACTTTGTTCCCATCTACCGAATGGGTAAATAACATGGTGACTTCAGCCGTTGCCGTATCTACCTTTATATTTTCTTCGCACCCTGTAATCAATGAAATCACCAGGACTGCCATTACAAAACCAGACGCTTTCATAATTAATTAATATTTATTTGAGTTTATTATCAGGATATAAAGTTACTGTTTTAATCATTTTCCATAAATGGAAAATCACATAAAAGCATCTGTTTATGACATAATTTATCCTGATCCTGGTCAACGAAAAATTCCGGGAGATTCCACGCTGCTTCAGATTACAGACGTAGCCTCAGATTGAATCTGAGGCAGATAGAATTTGAGGTATTTCACAATCCAATCATTTTTATGAAATATTAAACGCTATCGCCAATTTACCAGACTACCACGAACGCGATTCAGAATCTAAACAGCCACAAATGCAATTAGCCACGAATGCAATTCGTGGCTACGGGTTGGATTTCAATTAATCCATGCTTTCGATCACCAGCTTAAGCATCTCGCCCATCTTCGGTGGGTCAAGCCAGCGGGTTACGATTACCAGGTCATGTTTTTCGTCCACTATAATAAAATTTCCTCCAAAACCGGCCGCATAGTAAATCGTATCGGGCACTCCTTCCACTTGCCTTCTGCCTCTATTGAGCCACCACATATACCCATAGCTTTCATTGGCTTCAGAAGATTTCTGTACCATCTCAACCCATTTTTCAGAGATTAATTGTTTGCCGTTCCAGCTTCCTTTTCGCAGAAATAACAACCCGAACCGGGCATGGTCCATTGTGCTTATAAATAGGCCTCCCCCGGAATGCCCGCCTCCGCTTACCGACTGCATTTTAACCCCGTCCACATTTACCCACGAAGATTCGTACCCATACCAACGCCAGGTTGAAGAAGCTCCGATTGGATCCATGATGTTTTCTTTCAATACCATGGGCAGTGGTTTTCGCCAGACCTGAAGCAACGAATAGGCAAGTACATTCACGCGTACGTCGTTGTATTTGAAACTCGTACCAGGCTCTTTAAGCTCACGGTATTTCCAATCATCAATACCGCCCTCCCTTGACGGCCTGTCACCCCAATCGGGCATACCAAACAGGCTGCCTGACCAGTCTGAAGACTGATTCAGCAGGTGATGCCAGGTGATCTTCGAATTGTGTTCACCTTCAAATGTGCCGTCCCACACATATTGATCAACAGCATTATTCACATCGGTAATTAATTCATTATCCAGCGCAAGTCCTGCTACAGTGGACAGGTAACTTTTGGTTACACTAAATGTCATATCCACCCGTTTTATGTCTCCCCATTGGGCAATCAGGTACCCGTCTTTAATTATCATACCCGCCGGTCCGCCCCTTTCTTTGACAGGTCCGGCAATTTTGTGATACGGTTCATGTGAAAACCCCTGCAGGATTGCTATGCGCAAATCACGTACCCCTGTATATTCGTTCGCTTTGGCAAATTCCACCGCGATAGCCAGCGCTTTTGCATCAACGCCAAGCTCCCGGGGCGATCTCAACTCCCAGTTATCTCCTTTTGGCGGGTAATACGTGTTTTGAGAAAATAACAGCGCCGATGACAGAAAAATCAGCGCCGGTACGATAAGCAGTATTTTGAAATTTCTCATTTTTAGGTTAGAATAAGTATTTTTTTTGAATCTTTCAGGGATATGAATTTATAGACTTTTACAATTATCGGAAAAGTGATTTGCAGCATTTGAAGCTATCCGTTTTTTTTGCGATCACTTTTATCGTAGGCTGTAATGATGTCCTTCACAATCCTGTGCCGGATCACATCGTGCCCGCTAAGTTGTATAAATCCGATATCCTTGATGGCCTGAAGTATATCAATGGCTTCGATCAATCCTGATTTCTGATTTTCAGGGAGGTCAATCTGTGTGGTGTCGCCCGTTACGATCACTTTTGAATTGGGGCCCATGCGGGTAAGAAACATTTTGATTTGCATAGGAGTTGTATTCTGCGCTTCATCCAGCAGAATGAATGCATTATTCAGTGTCCGCCCACGCATATAAGCCAGTGGGGCTATCTCGATGATTCGGTTTTCCTCGTAATATTTTAGTTTTTCAGCAGGCACCATATCATCCAGGGCGTCGTACACAGGCCGCAGGTAGGGATCAATTTTCTCTCTCAGGTCACCCGGCAGAAAACCGAGATTTTCACCTGCTTCCACGGCTGGCCGTGTAATTATTATTTTTTTTACCTCTTTGTTTTTCAGCGCTTTCACGGCCAGCGCAACAGAAATATATGTTTTTCCTGTTCCGGCAGGCCCGATTGCAAATACGAGGTCATTTTCTTTACAAAGATTAACCAGTTTCTGCTGATTGATCGTTTTTGCTTTAATCAGATTGCCCCGCGTACCGTAAATCAGTACTTCTTCACTTGACGGCATCTTCGGAGCAAGTTCACCCTCATTCAAATAATGTTTTACCGTATCGGCTGACAACAACCCGAATTCATTAAAATGGTCAATGAGTTTGAGAATCACCTGATTGATTTTAATTACATCCGTAGGGTTACCTTTGATATGTATGGCGCTGCCTCTTGAAATTATTTTGCTGGTAGGAAATGCCGTAGCTACCGCTTTAATATTCTGATTCTGAACGCCGAGAAATTCGGTAAGAGAAATATTTTCAATCTGAATTGTTTTTTCAACCAAATCAAATACGCTTTAAGTGATACAATTAACGAATAACAAATAGGATCCTGTTTGGAAGGTCAAATATTTGCAATATAATAATCGGAGTTTCAGAATGTAATTTATCGTTTTATGGAGCAAATTTTAACTATTTTTGCTTTGGTAAAAATACGCATTTTTTTAAAAGGGTACATGGCGCTGATAACATTTTTATCTGACTTCGGGCTGAAAGACCATTATGTAGCTGCCGTAAAAGCCGGCATTCTTCGTATCAATTCAGGCCTTCAGATTGTTGACATCAGTCACGAAATTGCATCCTGCAACCTTGCCCAGGCCTCATTTACCCTTCGTGCCGTTTTCAGAGACTTTCCCGAAGGCACCGTGCACCTGGTAGCTGTTAATTCTTCTAACGGGCCTAATGATACATTTCTTGCACTAAAGATGGAAGAACATTATTTCCTTGGTAATGACAATGGACTATGGGGGCTAATCAGTGACAATGAAGCTTCACATGTAATTGACATAAATTCGCTGAAACCGCTGCAAACTTCCTTTCCGGCAAAAGATATTCTGGCGCCTGCCGCCGCAAAACTGGCCAGTGGCACGTCGCTGACTGACCTTGGCCAGCAGGTAAAAACATACAAAAGAATGCTGGGTCGCACAGCCCGGGCTACTAAAAAGCAGATTGCAGGACATGTAATTCATATTGATAACTATGGAAATCTGATTACTAACATCCGTTTCGAGGATTTTGAAATTCTGAGCAAGAATAAATCCTATACGGTTAAATTCGGAAGGGAATACACCAATTATATCCAGGGTTCTTATAATGGAGTGGACAGCGGAGATGCATTTTTACTGTTTAATTCCTCCGGTTTTCTGGAAATCGGAATCAACAACGGACATGCAGGGCACCTGCTCGGCCTGGGTTTCGACAGCCCGGTAATCATCCAGTTTGAAGAATAAATGATTGGTATAGACAAGAATTCATAAATTAAGTTAGTGGCAGGCAAAGGTTTCGTTTGGGAATAAAAATATAACCATAGGTAATATGCTGATACGCATAGTTAGAATGACCTTTTATGAGGATAAAGTAGGTGATTTTCTTCAAATCTTCGAAGAGTCGAAACATAAAATCCGGGCATTTCCCGGATGCAGATACCTTGAACTACACCAGGATTATAATGTCAACCATATCTTCTCCACCTATTCTTACTGGGATAGCGAAGAGGCTATTAATGCGTACCGCAATTCCGAGTTGTTTAAATCAGTCTGGTCCCGTACTAAAGCGCTTTTTGCAGAAAAAACAATGGCTTTTTCACATAAATTGGTGGACGGGCCGGTTATGATTTCTGTTTCAGAGGGAACGGAGTGATCCTTTGCATGAGGCAAGGAAGTGAAGTTGGATACGACCCGGATTCTGCCTACGATAAAGCTTCGGCAGACAAGAAGCTGGGCTGCGCCCATTGCAACGAAGTGAAGGCAGGAAGGTAAGCCGGATAATGACCTCGGATTTTGCTAATTATATGGATATTTACGGATATATATGGATATTTACGGATATTTAGTTAGAAATATCTCTTTTCAGTTTATCACCAAAAACAGCCTTCAGCTTTTCAATTTTAGGAGTGATCACATACTGGCAGTACGGTTGTGACTTGTTCAGGTCGTAGTACTCCTGATGATAGTTTTCTGCAGTATAAAAATCCTCGAATGGAGTGATCTCGGTGACAACCGGATCGCGGAATGCCCCCGAACTGTTGAGTTTGTCCTTATAATGTTCCGCCAGTTCTTTTTGCTTTTCCGTATGATAGAATATCACGGATCGGTATTGTGTGCCTACATCAGCGCCCTGCCTGTTCAGCGTGGTCGGATCATGTGTTTGCCAGAAAACTTCGAGCAATTCGCTGAAACTTATCACCTCCGGATTAAAAACAACCTGCACCACTTCGGCGTGGCCTGTCCTGCCCGTAACCACTTCGCTATACGCCGGATTCTTAACATTTCCGCCGGAGTACCCTGAAATGGCCGATTCCACCCCCTCAAGCCGCTCGAAGATAGCTTCTGTACACCAGAAACACCCTGAACCAAACGTTACTGTTTCTCTATTTTTCATAGGTTCCTGTGCATATATACCCATCGTGATCAGTGAATTAAATAAAAGTATGGTCCATTTTCTCATGATTTAGCTTATGCCATTCTGTGTGAATGATTTTGTTTAATTTGATTCCTCTCCCTGCGTTACTTTTTTACATTCATTGAAAATCCTGAATTCACAACTATCGCAAATAATTTTATTCAACTGCGGAAAAATCTTTTCGATCGCCTTTTCCTTAAAGGGAAAAATATTTTCCTCTCCGATCCTATCGATATACCCTCCCTTTGCAAGTACCATTCTTACAGATTTTTTTA
>QIDJ01000336.1 GCA_003228395.1 Flammeovirgaceae bacterium | reverse complement strand
CATCAGCAACATTTCATCTGAATCCGTCCGGTCCTGAATACCGAAAAATCCTTCTGAAGCATTGTAAGTTTCCACATAATGCATATCAGGAGATGAAATCAGCGATTTGAACAAGGAACGGTACGGCGTAAAGGATACAGCTCCATGAAAAAAGGCTTCCAGGTTGGGCCATACGTCCATCAGGCTGCTTTTTCCTGTCACCTCAAGAATCCGCTTTATCAGAAGAATGGTCCATGTAGGCACTCCTGACAAATTCGTCACATTTTCATTTGAAGTCTGTTGTGCCATTTTTTCAATCTTTTCTTCCCATTCATTCATGAGCGCAATCTCCAGGCTGGGTGTACGTACCCACTGCGCCCAGATTGGCAGATTCTGAATAATTACTGCTGATACGTCGCCAAAATATGAAGAGGCTTTCGGATCGTAATGGTTGATCTGATGGCTTCCACCTATAGCCAGCCCTTTTCCCGAAAACATTTGTGAGTCAGGATGATTGTTTATATAAATAGATATCAGGTCTTTTCCGCCTTTGTAATGACATTCATCCAATGCTTCCGGAGATACGGGAATGAACTTACTTTTCGCATTGGTGGTGCCCGAAGATTTTGCAAACCACTTGATTTCAGTAGGCCAGAGAATATTCTGCTCCCCCTTCATTATTCGCTCGATATATGGGAAAAACTGTTCGTACGTGTGCAGAGGTACTCTTTCTTTGTATGACTGTACAGATCTGATATCGCTAAACCCATATGTTGTGCCGAATTCGGTTTTTCGTGCAGTTGAAATCAATTTTTTGAATATCTCATCCTGGACCTCAAGGGGGTATTTAAGAAACAATTCAATCTGGTGAATCCGTTTCTTCATTACCCACGATAATATGGAATTTAGTATTTTCATTAAGAAGCGAAAAAAATACCTGTCCCTGAAATATACTAAATAACCGGATAAATATGAATTATCGGGAGCTTAAAGCTTCACGAAGTGCGTTTTCAAGAAACCCTGAATTAAATTTTTCGTTTCAGCACAAAATGTTTGCCAAGATAAACACGCCGCACCTGCTCATCGGCAGCAAGATCTTCTGCAGTCCCTGATTTCAGCAGCTTTCCCTCAAACATAAGATAGGCCCTGTCAGTAATCGACAATGTTTCCTGCACATTATGGTCTGTAATGAGAATCCCAATGTTTCGTTTTTTCAGACGCGCCACAATCATTTGTATTTCCTCCACAGCGATCGGGTCCACCCCGGCAAAGGGCTCGTCAAGCAAAATAAAATCCGGATCAACGGCCAGGGCCCGGGCTATTTCGGTGCGTCTTCGTTCGCCGCCGGAAAGCACCATCCCGATATTTTTGCGCACATGCGAGATGCTGAATTCTTCCATCAGCAACTCCATTTTTTCACGCTGATCCTTTTTACTCAAACCGGTAAATTCAAGCACTGCCCTGAGGTTGTCTTCAACTGTGAGTTTCCGGAATACGGAAGGCTCCTGTGCCAGATATCCGATGCCCCTTTTGGCCCGTTTATACATTGCCAGGTTTGTAATGTCTTTCTGATCGAGAAAAATCCTTCCTGAATTCGGTTTTATCAAACCAACGATCATATAGAAGGTGGTGGTTTTACCTGCTCCGTTCGGACCCAGCAACCCCACAATTTCTCCCTGAGATACTTCAATAGAGACATCATCCACCACTTTACGGCGTTTATATTTTTTCACGAGCTTTTCAGCTTTAAGCGTATGCGGCATTTACAAAATTTTTATTGCTCTTTTATATCTTTAATTACAAGCTGCAGGAATTTTTCGTCTCTGAATTCATTTTCTTCAATGTGATAGGCAATTCGAATGGGCTGATTACCCACAATCATTCCGGACAAATCAGCCTGGCCAAAGGCAATCGCTTCAAATGTTTTTTTCCTGCCTCTTTCTTTCACAATCATTTTCAGATGTTTATCGCCGATAACCCGCGAATTGATACATTCCACATTTTCAGTAATAAATACCGGCGATGGGTTAGCCGGGCCAAATGGCTCCATCTGCCTTATAATGTTAAAAAATCCTGCATTTATTTTTTCAAAACTCAATGTAGCGTCAATTTTCAGTTTAGGTATCAGGTCATTGCTGCTGATAGTTGCTGCTACAATTTCTTCAAATTTTGCCTGAAATTTCTGCACATTTTCAAGCGGCAGCGTAACACCTGCTGCATATTTGTGTCCGCCGAACCGTGAGAGTAATCCGCTGCATGCTTCGATCGCACTATACACGTTGAACCCATCTACCGAACGGGCCGAGCCGGTCGCCATATTGTTTGACTCGGTCAAAATGATGGTTGGACGATAGTATTTTTCGATGACGCGGCTTGCTACAATGCCAATCACTCCTTTGTGCCAGCTCTCTTTAAAGAGCACGGTGCTTTTAGCTGATTCCAGTCTGCTGTCCGAGCGGATCATTTTCAGGGCCTCCCCGGTAATTTCCACGTCATAATTTTTTCGTTCGATATTAAGCGCATTTACTATTTCTGCAGCTTTCACTGCGCTTTCTGATGACTCAGCCAGCAATAACTGTACCGCATCCCGCGCATGACTTATCCGTCCCGCGGCATTTATTCTTGGTGCAATTCCAAATACCACACCCGATACATCCACGTCGTTTTTTAATCCGGCAACTCCCATCAAAGCCCTTAATCCTGCAAGTGGTTCCGCATTTAATTTTTTAAGGCCATGATAGGTCAAAATCCGGTTTTCACCATTTATGGGTACAATGTCTGCACAAATGCTTATGGCAACCAGATCAAGCCAGGCATAGGATTGTTCAGGTGTTGATTGCTGATCATAAAAGCCCTGAATTAGCTTAAATCCGATTCCACACCCGGATAATTCTTTAAACGGATAATCGCAGTCCTCCTGTTTCGGATCGAGAATGGCTATGGCCGGCGGCAGCGTTTCTCCCGGGAAATGATGGTCACATACAATAAAATCGATACGATTATCGGCTGCCATGGTAATGTTTTCAACGGCCCGAATACCACAATCCAGGCTTATTATAAGCGAGATGTCGTTATTAATAGCGTATGCAACGCCTTCTTCACTGATACCGTATCCTTCCCGGTAGCGGTCAGGAATGTAGAAATCTATGTTTTCAGCGTGTTTTTTCAGGAACGAGTACATCATAACCACCGAGGTAGTTCCATCTACATCATAATCGCCGTAAACAAGTATTCGCTCATTATTCCGGATGGCTTTGCCTAACCTTTCAACCGCCGGTTCCATACCTTTCATCAGAAAAGGATCGTGCAGATCGTCTAATTGCGGGCGAAAGTATTTTTTTGCTTCGTCAAACGACTGAATACCACGATGAATAAGGATTGATGAAAGTACTGTGTCAATATTGATAGCGTTGCTCAGGTGATCAACCCCGGCTTCATTAGCCGTGTCACGGAATACCCACAGTTTTGACATAGTTGCAACTGACAGAAATAAAATGCAGGCAGAGGAATCCTCCACCTGCGATTTTTAATAATACTATATGTAAACCGAGATTTATGTTCCCTATTTCACTACTCCTTCAAGTACATCTTTAATGGGAACCCGCTGGCCGTCTTTAAAAGGAACGATCCAGGCATCTTTGACGCCCATTTGCCTCAGGTCTTTTTTAAACTTGTCAGCCTTCCAGTAGTCTCTGAAATTACCCAGTGTGACTTTTTCAAGTCCGTCGGCTTTTTCAGTGTTAAACTCCTCGTTGCCTTCATCGAATTCTGACATGTCTTTCTTTTCAAAAGCGCCAATCTGAACCCTGAATACAACGCCTTTGTCCCAGTCACCGGATGTAGATGCCGGCTTCGAAGCTAACTGTTCTTCAGCTCTTCGCTGTGCCGCCTTAGCTGAAGAAACATCACTTTCCATTCGCTTGACTTGTGCCTGCAGATCACTGATTTCGGCATCTTTATCTGCAAGGCGCGATTCCAGACTTGTAACCTGCCCTTTCGCGCTATTGAGCTGTCCTTTCATGGAACTGTTTTCTTCCACAAGCGTTTTAAAGGCTTCAAGATCTGCTTTATAAGCTTTCCATTTTTTCTTCCACTCTTTCTTTTCCTGCTTAGAAAGCTGTGCATAACTCTGGCTTACGGTTCCCAGACAAACAACAAGCCCAATCATTAATATTCCTAATCTTTTCATGAGGTAAAATTTGGTTTGTAAGAATTAATTCCCATAAATGTACGAAATCTAAATAAATAATGTCAAATAATATGTTTCATTGCCTCAATTAGCAGTTAATTCAATGTGTCCGGTCATTTTTATCGGATCTACCCATTCATCGAATTCTTCTTCTGTTACAAATCCCAGCTTAATAGCCTCTTCCTTCAGGGTGGTACCATTTTCATGCGCTGTTTTAGCGATTTTTGCCGCTTTTTCATATCCAATATGAGTATTCAGTGCGGTAACCAGCATCAGGGAATTGCGCAGGTTTTTGTCCAGATGATCATAATTAGGCGCTATACCAACGGCGCAATGATCATTAAATGATACACATGCTTCTCCAATCAGCCGTGCAGATTGAAGGATGTTGTATGCCATCATTGGCTTGAATACATTCAGTTCGTAATGGCCGGTCATGCCGCCGGCTGCAATAGCCACATCATTACCCATTACTTGTGTACATACCATCGTAAGCGCTTCCGCTTGTGTCGGATTCACCTTGCCGGGCATGATTGACGAGCCGGGTTCGTTTGCCGGCAGCAGGAGTTCTCCGATGCCACTACGGGGCCCGGAAGCCAGCATTCTGATATCATTTGCAATTTTCATAAGACTTACCGCAAGTTGCTTAAGCGCCCCATGACTTTCTACCAGCGCATCATGAGCAGCAAGCGCCTCGAATTTGTTTTCAGCGGTTACAAAGGGCAAACCGGTAAAATCAGCAATATATTTTGCTACCAGCTCCGAATAGCCTTCCGGGGTATTAATGCCTGTTCCTACGGCAGTTCCACCCAGCGCCAGCTCTGACAAATGAGGCAGGGTATTCCTTAGGGCTTTCAGACCATGATCCAGTTGAGATACATATCCCGAAAATTCCTGACCAAGTGTAAGCGGCGTGGCATCCATCAGGTGTGTACGTCCGATTTTTACCACTTTCATGAACTCCATGGTTTTGGCTTTCAATGTATTACGGAGGTTTTCAACTCCCGGAATGGTCACTTCGGTAATCAGCTTATAGGCCGCGATATGCATTGCCGTTGGGAATGTATCGTTTGAAGATTGTGATTTATTGACATCATCGTTGGGATGAATGTGATTTACACCTTGGCCTAATTTGTTTCCATCAAGTACATGCGTCCGGTTGGAGACCACTTCATTCATATTCATATTCGACTGCGTGCCGGACCCGGTCTGCCATATTACAAGCGGAAACTGGTCATCCAGCTCACCTTTTAGTACTTCGTCGCATACGGTCGAAATCAAATCACGTTTTTCTTCAGACAGCACCCCTAGTTCGCAGTTGGTGTGGGCGGCAGCTTTTTTAAGATACGCAAAGGCATAAATAATCTCCAGTGGCATTTTACCCCTGTCAACATCAATTTTGAAATTATTTCGTGAGCGCTCAGTTTGTGCACCCCAGTACATTTCGGCAGGTACTTTTACCTCGCCCATAGTATCTTTTTCTATCCTGTAATCCATGATAATCTGCATTTATTTATACTTCAAATTTAGATGATGGAAGTGTGAAAACAGCGATTATTATCAAAATAAATAAAGGGTACTGTATCACCGGATAACGTTATAAAATTGCCATAAAACTATCCCTACGCTTACGGAGATATTCAGGCTGTGTTTGGTACCCGACTGGGGGATTTCAAGGCAGAAATCAGATAGCCTGACAACTTCATCGCTTACCCCGTACACCTCGTTGCCAAATACCAGGCAATACTTTTTGTTTTTTTCAGTAGTCAGGTTTTCCAGCGAGATGTGGGGCTCGGCCTGTTCAACGGAAACGATGATATATCCGTCTTCCTTTAGCTGCTTCACTGCAGTATGGGTGCTTTCCATGTATTCCCAGGCAACAGATTCAGTAGCACCGAGAGCTGTTTTGTTTATATCGCGATGTGGAGGGGTGGCCGTGATACCTGTCAGATAGATTTTTTTGACCAGAAACGCATCCGACGTCCGGAATACCGATCCAACATTATGCTTGCTTCTGATGTTGTCAAGAACGATCACTAATGGCATCTTGTCGGTAGCATGAAATTCACTAACGCTTTTTCTGTCAAGGTCTTTATTTGCAGTTTTTTTAAAATGATCTTCCACAGCGAAAACAAGTTCTGCAAAACTACGCTTCCCCGGCAAAAATGCCATTGTTTATGCCTGTAAAAACACGCATCTTTGTGTATTGAACAGAGATATAAATCACGCTGATACAAAGACCTGATGGCAAGTTCAAAGAATGTAAAAGAAACCCCGCTGATGAAGCAGTACAATGCGATAAAGGCAAAACATCCGGGTGCCCTTTTACTTTTTCGTGTGGGTGATTTTTATGAAACATTCGGAAGTGATGCAGTAAAAGCCAGCAAGATCCTGGATATTGTTCTCACCAAGCGGGCTAACGGGGCGGCATCCGAAATTGAGCTGGCAGGATTTCCGCATCACGCCCTGGATACGTATCTTCCCAAACTGGTGCGATCGGGTGAACGTGTGGCCATTTGCGACCAGCTTGAAGACCCGAAATTGGTTAAGGGAATTGTGAAACGAGGTGTTACCGAACTGGTTACACCCGGATTGTCGTATCATGACAACGTACTCGACCGTAAATCCAATAACTTTCTTGCATCGGTTCATTTTGGAGCCAACGAAACGGGAATAGCTTTCCTGGATGTTTCAACGGGTGAGTTTATGATCTCCAGCGGATCAGCCGAATACGTGCAAAAGTTGCTGCAGAGCTTTAGACCGGCAGAAATGATCATCAGCAAGGATTCCCGAAAGAAGTTCGCCACGCTTATCGACGAAGACCTGATTGCCTTTAGCCTCGAAGATTGGATTTATACATTCGACTACGGTTATGAAAAACTTACGCGGCACTTCCGGACAAATTCACTGAAGGGATTCGGCATTGAAGAACTGCATGAGGCCATTGTGGCCGCAGGAGCCATCCTGCACTACCTGGAGGAAACAGAACACAGGGAGGTAAGCCATATCTCGGCGGTCTCGCGAATTGATGAAAAGGCATATGTATGGCTGGATAAATTTACGATCCGGAACCTGGAATTAATCACTCCCCAGCAGGAAAATGGCGTTCCGTTATTGGATATTCTTGATCATACGGTAACACCGATGGGATCACGGATGATGAAAAAGTGGATCGTTTTGCCACTGAAAAAAATGGACGATATAGAGTCACGACTCCGGATGGTACAATTCTTCGTAAGCAACCGTGATCAAAGTGACCGGATTCTTGAAAATCTGAAGCACATATCCGACCTCGAACGGCTCATTTCAAAGGTGGCTGTAGGAAGGGTGAACCCACGGGAGATGCTTCACCTGAAAAAGGCGCTTGATTATACCGCTCCGGTAAAGGAGATGCTAACTCAAAATCAATCCGAAGACCTGAAGCTGCTGGCTGACCGGCTTGATCTTTGTGAAATGCTGGTTGTGAAAATCGGCAATGAACTGAAAGAAGATGCACCCATGCTGACAAATCAGGGGGGGATGATTCAGGAAGGTATTAACAACGAACTTGATGAGCTCAGGAATATCGCTTTTTCCGGGAAAGATTATCTGATGAAGATCCGTGAAAGAGAAGTGAAGAATACCGGCATTCCTTCACTGAAGATTGCCTACAACAAGGTTTTCGGCTATTACCTGGAGGTTTCCAACACGCACAAGGATAAAGTGCCCGAAGAATGGATCAGAAAGCAGACGCTTGTAAATGCCGAACGGTATATTACGGAGGAGTTGAAAGAGTATGAAGAAAAAATACTGAATGCCGAAGAAAAAATTAACGCTATCGAGCAGCAACTATTTCAAAAGCTGGTGAAGGTTGCTGCCGAATACACACTTCCGGTCCAGCAAAATGCCCGGTTGCTTGCAAAATTGGACTGCCTGATGTCCTTTGCTGAAGTGGCTGTTAAGAACGGTTATTCCATGCCGGATGTAAACGACACACTGGTCATCGACATCCATTCAGGACGGCATCCCGTTATCGAACAACAGCTTCCCCTGGGCGAAGCTTACGTTCCTAATGATGTGTACCTGGACAATGATCATCAGCAGATCATTATCATAACCGGGCCAAATATGTCAGGAAAATCCGCCTTGCTGCGACAAACGGCACTTATTGTGCTGATGGCACAGATGGGTAGTTTCGTACCAGCCGGAAAAGCGGTTATCGGACTTGTTGATAA
>QIDJ01000134.1 GCA_003228395.1 Flammeovirgaceae bacterium | reverse complement strand
CACTTTTTCTTCTACTGCCGTATCCAGAATTTTCTCCGCCGGCACCATTACACCCAAATCGATGATCTCATAATTATTACATGACAATACAACCCCTACAATATTCTTTCCGATATCATGCACATCTCCTTTAACGGTGGCCAGTAATATCTTTGATTGTGAACGCGTAGTACCCGATAATCTCTTTTCTTCTTCCATGTAGGGAATCAGGTAACTCACCGCCTGTTTCATTACCCGCGCGCTTTTAACCACCTGAGGAAGAAACATCTTGCCGGACCCAAACAGGTCTCCCACATTGTTCATTCCGTCCATTAATGGCCCCTCAATCACTTTCAGTGGACTTTTGTAGTGCTGCCGGGCTTCTTCTGTATCTTGAATGATAAATTCGGTAATCACTTTCACCAGTGCGTGCGAAAGCCGCTCACCGATATCCAGTTTTCTCCAGGCGTCATCCGCCACTTTCTTTTTTGAAACATCCTTAATATTTTCTGCGAATTCTGTGAGTCGCTCGGTGGCATCATCGCGCCGGTCAAGCAGCACATCTTCCACCCGCTCCAGCAGATCCGGCGCTATTTCATCATATACTTCAAGCATAGTTGGATTTACAATTCCCATGTCCATTCCGTGCTTTATCGCATGGTATAAAAATGCCGAGTGCATGGCTTCGCGCACCGTGTTGTTACCACGGAATGAAAAAGAGATATTGCTCACGCCTCCGCTCACATACGCCCCGGGAAGGTTTGCTTTAATCCACCGGGTGGCATGGAAATAATCCAGTGCGTACTTCCGGTGCACTTCAATGCCGGTGGCAACCGGAAAAATGTTCGGATCGAAAATAATGTCGTGGGGAGAAAACCCCACTTTGTTTACGAGGAGATTATAGGCGTTTTCACAGATGGATATTCTCCGGTCGTACGTATCAGCCTGCCCGTCTTCGTCAAAGGCCATTACCACTGCTGCCGCCCCGTATTCTTTTATTTTTTCTCCTTGTTCGATAAACGTTTGTTCACCTTCTTTCAGGCTGATCGAATTTACAATACCCTTCCCCTGCAAACACTTCAGGCCTGCTTCAATGATCTCCCATTTGGAGGAATCGATCATAATCGGGATTTTTGCAATATCCGGTTCGCTTGCGATCAGCAACAGAAATTTCACCATGGCTTCTTTGCCGTCGATCATACCCTCATCCATGTTGACGTCGAGTATCTGTGCACCGCCGTTCACCTGGTCTATTGCCACGGACAGGGCTTCCTCATATTTATCTTCCATGATCAGCCGCAGAAATTTGCGTGAGCCAGTCACATTGGTTCGCTCACCGATGTTGATAAAATTAGATTCCGGCGTAATGATCAGCGGCTCCAATCCGCTTAATTGTAAATATTTGTTTTTCAATTGTTCATGTTTAATAAGCAAAATAATCAGGATCACTAACTGCCCGCAAAAGAAGGTACCCCTATTTTTCTTGGTTTATATTTTTTAGCAACCGCTGCAATGGCACGAATATGCTCCGGGGTGGTGCCACAACATCCACCAACTACATTCACCAGTTCGTCTTTGAGAAATTCTTCAATTTGCCTGGCCATATCTTCCGGTGATTCATCGTACTCGCCGAATTCATTCGGCAATCCTGCATTGGGATGCGTGCTTACAAACATGTCCGATTTCTGAGCAAGCACTTTCAGATATGGGCGCAACGCGCTGGCCCCCAGTGCACAATTAAGGCCTATACTCAGCAGGGGTACATGTGAAACAGAGATCATAAACGCCTCGGTGGTCTGTCCTGACAATGTTCTTCCGCTTGCATCCGTGATCGTCCCGGACACCATCACCGGTAGTTCCTTTCCGGATTCCTTATACAGCTCTCTGATCGCAAACAAGGCCGCTTTGGCATTCAGTGTGTCAAACACAGTTTCCACAAGCATGATATCTGCGCCGCCATCCATGAGCCCCCGCGCCTGTTCTTTATATGATTCAGCAAGCTGATCGAAGGTGATGGCCCTGAACCCGGGATTTGAAACATCCGGGGACAACGAAGCCGTTTTATTAGTAGGACCAATGGCGCCGGCTACAAAACGAGGTTTCGCAGGATCATTGGCTGTAAACCTGTCTGCAACCTCCCTGGCAATCCGGGCCGCTTCCACATTCAATTCATACACGATATCTTCCATACCGTAATCCGCCTGCGCGATAGATGTACCATTAAACGTATTGGTTTCTGCAATATCTGCACCTGCTTCGAAATACGCTTCATGTATTTGCCTGATAATATCAGGCCTTGTCAGGCTAAGCAGGTCATTGTCGCCTTTCAACGGTTTTGTATGGTCTTTAAACCGTTGCCCGCGAAAATCATTTTCTTCCAGCTTATATCGCTGGATCATCGTACCCATTGCCCCGTCAAGAACAAGGATACGGTTATCTAATAGGTCTCTTATATCCAACTGAATAACAATTAGTTACACGTATTATTTAATAAATTATCCAGTAAGTGATGCAGATGGGCTTTTGAACTTATCTACCCCCAAAGCAATGCTTCGGAGTGGGAATTGGCACCGAAATCCGATAGTTGGAAAGGTTGCCAAGACTTCAAAGGGCCCGATCCCTCAGTCTTTCTGGATAAGAATGTGGCAAATTAAAGGAATAAACGCCTGTAATGAAATAAAATACAAACATTTTTAAGAAGAAAATGTGTACCTGAAATTCAAATCGGCAGGCAGCAACGAATGTAATCTGGCTATCGGGTTTGCAGGCAGAGCGGTTTTATCCGGCTAAATATCCACGTTGGCATATTTTGCGTTGCGCTCAATAAATTCGCGCCGGGGGGCTACCTCATCGCCCATAAGAATTGAAAACAAATGATCCGCTTCTGCTGCCGATTCAATCGTTACTTTTTTAAGGCTCCTGGTATCCGGATTCATAGTAGTTCCCCATAGCTGTTCCGGGTTCATTTCACCAAGTCCTTTATAGCGCTGCACATTTACAGATTCGGCTTTCCCGTCTTTTGCCATTTCTTTCACGATCATATCTCTTTCATCATCCGACCAGCAATACCGCTCCACTTTACCCTTTTTCAATAAATATAAGGGGGGAAGTGCAATAAAGAGATAACCAAACTCAATCAACTCCTTCATATAACGAAAAAAGAAAGTAAGAATAAGGGTACGTATATGACTGCCATCCACATCTGCATCAGTCATGATAATGATCTTATGGTAGCGCAACTTTTCCAGGTTCAACGCCTTTTCATCCTCTTCAGTTCCAAATGACACCCCTAACGCGGTTATGATGTTTTTAATCTCATCATTTTCATAAATTTTGTGTTCCTGTGCTTTTTCGACATTCAGTATTTTACCTCTCAAGGGTAAAATTGCCTGAATATTACGGTCTCTTCCCTGTTTTGCCGAACCGCCTGCAGAGTCGCCCTCCACAAGGTAAATTTCACTCACCACGGGGTCGCTATTAGCACAATCAGCCAGTTTTCCCGGCAATCCGGTACCGGATAACACATTTTTACGCTGCACCATTTCACGTGCTTTGCGTGCAGCATGCCGTGCCTGCGCCGCGAGAATAACCTTGCTTACAATGATCCGGGATTCTTTTGGATGCTCTTCCAGATAATTTGTAAGCATTTCACTTACAGATGTGTCCACAGCGCCCATTACTTCTGAATTGCCCAACTTTGTTTTAGTCTGGCCTTCAAACTGAGGTTCGGCTACTTTGACTGACAAAACTGCCGTTAGCCCTTCCCTGAAATCGTCACCACTTATTTCCACTTTGGCCTTCTCAAGCAATCCTGACTTATCGGCATACGATTTCAATGTTCGGGTTAGGGCCCTGCGAAATCCTGAAATATGGGTTCCCCCCTCAATGGTGTTGATATTATTTACATATGAAATTACATTTTCAGAAAATGATGTATTATAACTCAATGCCACCTGTACGGGGATATTGCCCTTTTTACTATCCATATAAATTGGTTCGGGAATAAGTTTCTCCCTGGCTGCATCCAGGTATTCCACAAATTCACGTAATCCGCCTTCCGAATAGAATTCTTCCGTAAGAGAATTGCCGCTGTCATCCTTATCACGGTAATCAGTCAATTTAAGCCTGATACCAGCATTAAGGTATGCCATCTCGCGAAGCCGGGTTGCAATGGTTTCAAAATTGTAAACTGTGGTAGTGAAAATTTGTTTGTCCGCAATAAACTGTACAATGGTTCCGGTAATGTCTGTGGTTCCGATTTCTCTGACATCGTATGCTGGTTTTCCACATTCATACTCCTGTTCAAATATTTTTCCATCGCGGTGTACGGTTGCTTTCAGATGGGAAGAAAGCGCATTTACGACCGATACCCCTACCCCATGCAGCCCGCCGGAAACCTTGTAGGTGTCTTTATCGAACTTGCCACCAGCGTGAAGTACTGTCATTACCACCTCCAAGGCAGACCGGTTTTCTTTTTCATGCAGATCGGTAGGTATCCCCCTTCCATTGTCTTTAACAAGGATGGAATTATCTTCGTGAATTTCAAGATTGATTTCATCACAATGACCTGCAAGCGCCTCATCAATGGAGTTGTCAACCACCTCCCAGACCAAATGATGAAGGCCTCTGGTGCTTATGTCACCGATATACATGGCGGGTCTTTTTCGTACAGCTTCGAGTCCTTCCAGGACCTGAATATTACCCGCACTATACTCGCTTTTTGCTGGTTTTTGTTCTTCGCTCATTTTATCATTAAAAGCCACAAATCTACTCAATTTTACACAAAATTTATGTGTAAAAAGCAGGTATTAATCCAACTAATTTTCAGGTTTTACTTCGTGATAAAACATTCAACAAAATCCGGCTGCCAAAAACGGACAAACTCACATAACTGAAAGAAATGATCACTCCTGTTTTCGCCTGATTCGGGCACTGCAATGTACAAAACGGGAGGTCAGTTTGCACCCAGCCGCAAAAGCACAAGCGTACAGCCATTCTGGATTTCGATACTTTTTTTCTCTGGCCATGATCTCGAATTCAGGATTTTCGGTACCGGGATTAAAAATTATGCGCTTAGGGTTTAACGAAAGCATATAATCATATTGTTACGTTAGCTAACAATATTTATTTTACCAGGATTTGCGGATTTTTTATAATTTTCAGCCAGCAAAGATGCACATTTTATTCCATCCAAAGCAGAAGATACAATTCCTCCGGCATATCCTGCACCTTCACCACAGGGGTAAAGTCTTTTAATCTGTATATGCTCACAGGTTTCCTTGCCCCGGGGTATGCGCACCGGACTTGAGGTACGGCTTTCCACACCTGCCACTACTGCTTCACGGGTTATATATCCTTTCATTTTCTTACCAAATCTTTTAAATCCCTGTGATAAGCGTGCAGCTATTTTTACTCCCAATAATTCCCTGATATCAGCCGTTTTAATACCCGGTTGGTACGAACAATCCGGCAGTGTGGAAGATATCCTATTACCCAGAAAATCAGTAAGCCTCTGCGCAGGCGCTGTTTGATCACCACCTGCTATCCGGCATGCAAGTTGTTCGATCTCTTTCTGATACATCATTCCGGCAAGCGGACCATATTTGCCAAACGCTTTCAGGTCTTCGTTTTCTATTGCCACCACTACACCAGAATTAGCATACCTGGAATCTCTCCGGGAGGGGCTCATACCATTTAGTACCACCTCTCCGGGAGCGGTAGCAGATGGCACGATAAATCCTCCGGGACACATGCAAAACGAAAATACTCCCCGTCTTGCTTCATCTATTAAACTCTGCGAAACAAGCGAGTAAGACGCTGCCGGTAAAAGCCTGCTCCGTACATCACAGTGATATTGAATGCGATCAATGAGGCCCTGAGGATGTTCAACCCTGACTCCCAGGGCAAAAGGTTTGACTTCAATCAGTATTTCTCTGTCATGAAGCAGTTGAAAAATATCCCTTGCACTATGGCCAGTGGCAAGTATCACTCCTTTGCCAAAATATTTCTCGCCTGTCCCGGTTACCACACCTGCTATCTGGTCATTGTCCAGAATCACATCAGTCATTTTTGCATTAAAATGAATTTCGCCCCCGGCAGACTGTATATTTTCACGGATTGCCGTTATGATCTGCGGTAATCTGTTGGTACCGATGTGCGGGTGCGATTCGTACAATATTTCCTCTCCTGCTCCATGGGCTACAAGTATCTCAAGTATCCGTCGTACATCGCCTCTTTTTTTTGACCTTGTATAAAGCTTGCCATCAGAGAAAGTGCCTGCACCACCCTCTCCAAAGCAGTAATTTGATTCGGGGTTTACAATATGTTGTCTGTTAATAGCTGCAATGTCACGCCGGCGGCTTCTTACATCTTTACCCCGTTCAAGAATAACCGGCTTCAATCCAAACTCGATAAGCTGTAATGCAGCAAAAAGTCCGGCAGGACCCGATCCAATGATCACTACCGGATCATTATCTGCCACGCTGTCAAAGTCAAACTTGTATTGTATCGGTGGAGGCAGTACTTCATTCACATAAACCGTTGTATCAATATGTATCTTAACGTTGCGGGTACGTGCATCGATGCTTCTTTTCTTAATCGAAATGCCAGCCGCTTCAGATTCAGAAATTCCGGCCTTTTTACAAACAGCCCTTTTTAATCTGTTTTCGTTGAATGCGACTTCCGGTGGAAGTGTTAATTGAATTTGTTTTTTCATGTAAGGTATTTATCCTTAAAAAAATCCGGGATACTATTTTCTCAATTTCATTGCAAACCCAAGATTAATCCCAAAGCGGAAAGCAATCGACAAATTTGAGGTAGGTAAATCACTGAAATACCCGTTATTTTCTTCGGATGAATCAAAGTCTTTGGTATAACTGCGATAGCCGATGCCAAACCCAATATAGGTATCGATGGTCAAACCGCTTTCATTGGGGGATTTGAAATACCGGTTGCCTACAAAAAGACTGTATTCATATTTATTTTCTATTTGCTTCAATATGATGGTGTTATCGGGAATATTCTGATCTGGTATTCTGACAAAATGATTAATATCAGAATATCTGATCTCGTGTCCGAGATATGGAGAACCTGTGATTTTTGTCCTTTTGTAGAACTTTTGTCTTAATGCGAGCTCCCACCCCTGCTCATAATTTTCACCGTAGGAAAGGCTGTTGTGTTTTCTGAAAAATGGATCCCTGATCAGGTTAAATAATAATTCGTGCCCCAGTCTTTCCTGTAAATAGTATTCAAATCCAAGCGGAAAACTACCTAAAACCGGAGCGATCGGATTATAACCGATTATCAGGGCTCTGAATTCGTTGATTTTCGACTCAAAATGATTGAACTTCTTCTTTTTGAATTTATAGGATCCGGTCTTTCTTCCTTTGTTCATATTGAGCGCCTTTTGCTGCTTTGAATCTTTTGCAAGCCATAGGGTCGGGTTGCCGTTTTCATAATATGGTTTGTAATATCCTGCTATGGTCCCGTCTTCTTTATAAAGTTCCCAAATGCCAATCCGTTCATTGTTTCTGATCGTGCCTTTCATTTTCAGCGTTTTATCAGAATAATAACCCAAATATTCCCCTACTCCGTTGTCAAATTCACAAATTCCCTCCAGGTTCCCATTTTCATAATAATATTCCCAATGACCATGGTTTTTACCGTTTAACAAGGCGCCCTTAATACGTATTGATCCACTTTTATAAAACTCACGATATTCGCCTGTGCCGTTTACAAAATTTCCTATTCCCTGTGAGATACCATCCTTATAAAATAACTCCCAGTATCCCTGTTTCTGACCATTTTCATAGTTGCCCCGCGAACTTACTTCTCCGTTTTCATGATAATCAATCCACATACCAGCTGGCAGGTCTTTGATATAACTTCCCTCAGAAATCATATTGCCTTGTTCATCATAATATCTCCACTTTCCATTTTTTAATCCGCTACGAAAATGCCCTTCTGCCTTTTTCGTACCGTCTTCATAATAGTACATCCAGTTACCGTTTTTTTGTCCGGAAATCTTTTCACCTGCCATTTTTATATTTCCGGTAGGATAATATTCTTCGTACATGCCTTTTCCTGTTTCATAGTCAGCTACAGCCTGTAACCCCCCTGTATCGTAATAATATTTCCATCTATCCTGCTTTTTACCATCTTTAAACTCTCCTTCGCTTTTAAGCATACCGGTCGAATAGTACATTTTCCAATATCCCTGCCGGGAACCTCCGGATATTTCACCTTCCATACTTTTTTGGCCGTTTTCATAAAAATACTCCCACATACCTTCGTTTTTCCCGTCTTTTAACGAACCCCTCATTCGTAATCCACCATTTTCATAATAGAACTCCCATACTCCATTGGAAACATTATTGAAAAACTGCCCTTGCGTTTTAAGGTTGCCGTTTTTATAAAATGATGTGTAAGGCCCATGCATTATTTTGGAGCCGGCAGACTTCAG
>QIDJ01000339.1 GCA_003228395.1 Flammeovirgaceae bacterium | reverse complement strand
GCCTACCCGGTAAATTCTTGACGCAAACCATATTGTAAAAATAAATCCTGCAATAAGCGATAACATTGATACAATCAATTGCCATACGGGTATTCCGAAAGCCACCCGGCCCATCATGGCAATCGGGGAGGTAAATGGTATTACGGAAAACCAAAAGCTTATGGAACTGTCAGGGTCTTCCAGGATGAAAACCGAAAGACCTATAAAGGCAATAATGATCGGGATGGTTATTGGAAACATAAACTGCTGTGCTTCCGACGGAGTATCAACAGCAGAGCCAACTGCAGCGAATAAAGCGCCATACAGCAGAAAACCTCCGATGAAATAAAAAATAAAGGTAAACATGATAAATCCAAAGGGGATATCATATATTACTTCCATCAAATTTTGAATTTCAGGATTGGTTGAGGCGGAAGCCATATCCGATTCGGGGATATTCTGCATCATCTCGTTTACAGCCACATCAGAAGGACTGGAAAGGCCGAAAAAACTCAATACCGCCGTACTTAATACAGTGATAAGGATAATCCAGATTAGAAGTTGGGTGAGGCCTACCGCTGCAATACCGAGTACTTTTCCCATCATTAACTGAAAGGGCTTTACGGAGGAGATCAGCACTTCTACCACACGACTGCTTTTCTCTTCTATTACACCTTGCATGATCTGTGCGCCATATATAAAAATAAGCAGGTATATCATAAAACCTGTTACATAACCAATACCAAACGTAACACCCGCACTGCTTTCCTTTTCTTCTCCCGACTTACTCAGGTTGATGGACCGAATTGTAATACTGGTGTTCAGGTTGGCCACAGTAACAGAATCAATTCCGGATGCTTCAAGTTTGAGCTTTTCGATTTTCCCTTCAATGCCTTTTTCCAGGTCGCTTAGCATTGACAGACTGATGTTTGACTGGGAGTAAATTGTGATACCCTGCGGGTTGTCCAGTTCGAAAGACGGTATGTACAACAGCGCTTTATGGTCGGCTTCCTGAAATACCTGTTTAGCCGATTCCAGATCGGCGCTTGTTACATAAACATAATCATACCTCGAAGATTCACTCAATTGAACATGTCCGGACTTGTCAAGAATTTCAATAACCTGTTTTTCGGCAGAATCTTTTTCTTTGACGGCAAAATATATAATAGCGCCAAGTATGGCTGGAAATATCAGTGGAGTCAGAATGGTTGTCAACAGGAATGACTTCTTTTTAACCCGGGTCAGGTATTCGCGTTTTATCACTAAAAATATCTTATTCATTATTTTCTTCTTTTACTATGGAAATAAAAATGTCATTCATAGTTGGGATATTTTCAGAAAAACCATACACTTCCGTATGATTTACTAGCGACTTCAGGAGCTCATTAGGAGATAAACCTGATGCGATTTTTATAGTGCTTTCGTACTCATCCACTTCGATATTTTCCTGTTTTATAAGCTCAAAATTTCCATTCAGGCTCGTGATAGCTCCTTTATGAATCACATTGAAGGTGTGGGATTTAAACCTCTCTTTTATTTCTTTTTTTGTGCCGTCAAGTATTTTCTTCGAATGATCGATTAAAGCGATCTGGTCACAAAGTTCTTCCACTGATTCCATCCGGTGGGTTGAAAATATGATGGTGGCGCCTTTTTCGCGAAGCTCAAGTATTTCATTTTTTATCAGATTGGCATTTACAGGATCAAAACCGGTAAAGGGCTCATCAAGAATGATCAGCCTCGGTTCGTGAATGACCGTACAGATAAACTGTATTTTCTGTGCCATTCCTTTTGAGAGGTCTTCGAGTTTTTTATTCCACCAGTCTGAAATATCGAACTTTTTTAGCCATGCCTTTATTTTCTGTTTTGCAACCGGGGCAGAGAGGCCTTTAAGTTCGGCAAAGTAAACCAACTGTTCGCCTACTTTCATCTTTTTATATAAGCCACGTTCTTCGGGAAGGTAGCCGATAATTTCGATGTGACCTGGCTTAAGTTTTTCGCCTTCAATAAATATGGCGCCCGAATCGGCATTTATAATCTGATTTATGATCCTGAGCAGGGTGGTTTTCCCTGCTCCATTGGGCCCGAGCAAGCCAAAGATACATTGCTTTGGCACACTAAGGCTTATATCAGTAAGCGCCTGATGGTTTGAATAGCGTTTACTGATTTGCTCAACCTGAAGAATTTCCACAATATCAAAATTTTAATTGTTGCGAATATAAAAGGAATAGCCAATTATTTCTTCTTGAAATAAAGTAAGATTTTGGAAATCAGGAAAGTAAAAAATCAGTAAATGGTAAATTACTGCTGCAAGCGGATTATTTTTTATCCTTGAAAACAATATTACCTAGTGAGACATCCACATCGAAAACGAGTTGGCCGGATGCACCTTCCTCATAATATTCGTTAACAAATACATCAGTATCAGTTTCCGTAAACGTTTTGGATAGTCTTACCTGGCAAAGAAGCGACTGGTGAATGATCACTTTAACTCCGGTACCTGTTCGTGGAACTACTACTTCGAGGTTTCCTGCACCTACGCTTGCTTTTACATAGCTACTGATATCAGGTTTACCGCTCAGGTCAAGGTAGGCATTGCCAAACCCTACTTCGGCAATAATTACTTTTGCATTAGAAAGATTTCCTTTTCTGATCTGCAGTGATCCCAGGTCAACCGTTATATTTAATGTATCCATTTTTATGGGGTTGCCTATTCCTGACAAATATCCAACATGCACATCGGCGCTACCGGTATTGATTTTTAAGTTTTGGATAGAGAGACCGGAAAGATCGATAAACGCTTCGCCAATTCCATAATTCAGATTTAGTTTATACGGCTTGTCTTCAGAGAGATAAACCTTCCATAGGCTTTCATCGAAATCCTTAGACTTCCTGAACATTTTATAGGATATAGACTGGCTAAAGCTCTCTGTGGCCTTGTCTTCAATCTTCAGATCGATGGTGCATACATTGTTACGTGTTTTCTGATCAAAATAATGATTGTACTCATCAATATCTTTATTACTATAAACGCTGAAAAGGTCAGATTTTTGCGAAGGACTCAGGTAATACGTCCCGGATGAGGAAGAATAGTTTAAAACCACGATTTTAATCCCACCGGTATTATTAACCGCGAAATGTTTTTTCGATTGGGCAAAAAGCAATCCTATGCTAAAAATAGCTACACCCGTCAGAACAATATGTCGCCACATGCCAAGATGAACGTAGAAATGTGTTCAGGGTTTCAATTTCCCTGAGTTATTTCAAAAAAAACAGATGTTTTGTATTGCACGCCCGGATACAATTTTTCCGGAAAGGATTGCCGATTAAAAGAACTCCCGGACTTTTTCAAAAAAGCCTGTATCGTTTTTACCTGGATTTGGTTTGAAATTAGGCGAATTTCTAAGACTGGATAAAAGTTGTACTTCTTCATTCGTAAGTTGTTTAGGCGTCCATACGTTTATGTGTACAAGCTGGTCGCCCTTACCATAGCCATTCAGGTCTTTGATACCTTTTCCACGCAAACGCAGAATTTTGCCGCTTTGTGTGCCCGGATCGAGCTTGATTTTTACCGTCCCGTCAATAGTGGGTACTTCAATGCTGGCACCCAATGCCGCATCGATGAAATTGATATACAAATCATACACTACATTGTTACCGTCTCGCTTCAGGGTAGGATGTTCATTTTCTTCTATAAGAATAAGCAGATCGCCAGGAGTGCCTCCTCCGGGCGATTCATTGCCTTTACCTGTCATAGAAAGTTGCATGTTATCCGATACTCCGGCAGGTATATTCAGGGTTATTATTTCTTCCACGGTTTCCAGTCCGTCGGGGCTTACTCCCGGAGGCCGGTGGTCGATTATCTGACCACTGCCATTGCAATGAGGACACGTGTTTGTGGATACCATCTGTCCCAGCATGGTGTTTACTACTTTTCGAACCTGACCGGATCCATGGCACGTTGTGCAGCTTTTAAAGGTAACTCCCCGGGCAGCCACCTTCCGTTTTACCTTTAGTTTCTTTTCCGTTCCTGTGGCAATTTCTTCAAGCGAGAGTTTCAGCTTGATTCGTAGATTGGATCCTTTTTTTCTCCATGATGAACCTGATCGGCCTCCGCCAAAAAAGCTTTCGAAGGGATTGTGACCGCCGAAAATATCACCGAACTGCGCGAAAATATCGTCCATCGACATATGCCCGCCGAATCCCCCGCCTCCGCCATTTATACCGGCATGGCCAAACTGGTCATAACGCTGTTTTTTTTCAGTATTGCCCAGTACTTCATAGGCCTCGGCAGCTTCTTTGAATCTCTCTTCTGAAGCAGGATCATCCGGGTTTTTATCCGGATGATATTTAATGGCAATCTTCCTGTATGCCTTCTTAATTTCCTCAGGCGAAGCAGTCCTGCTTACTCCTAATATTTCGTAAAAATCTCTTTTTGCCATTTATATAAATCAATTACCGGTCACAACCCTGGCGTGCCGGATCACTTTATCCCCTAAATAATACCCTTTTTCAATGGTGTCAAGCACTTTCCCTTTAAGTTTCTTTTTTGGCGCCGGAATCTGGGTAAGGGCATCATGCAGATCAGCATCAAACACAACACCTGTTTTAGTGTCCATTGCTTCAAGCCCCTGCTGCCTGAGGATATTCTGAAATTTATTGGAGATCAGGGTAATTCCTTCCTTCACTGCCTTGATGTCTGATTCATTTTCAAAAGCATTTACCGCTCTTTCAAAGTCATCCAGAATAGGCAAAAGCATCAGCATCAGCCCTTCATTGGCTGTTTGCATAAGCTCCAGTTTTTCCTTTGCTGTTCTTCTTCTGAAGTTTTCGAATTCTGAGTACAATCTCAGATACTTATCTTTTAACTCCGTCATTTCATCCTGCAGCTTTTCCAGTTTATTGCTTTCCGGTTTTTCTTCCTTTTCAATTTCCTCCGAAACAACGGTGGTTGTATCAATAATTTCAGCGGCTTCTTTTACCTCTTTTTTGGATTTCGGTTTCTTGCTTTTTTCAGTATGCTCCTTCCTCATTGTTATCAACATTTAAAATCAGTGTAAAATGCGGCAATTATTTTGCCAATAAGAAAAACATGACATATTGACATAATTAATTCAGGGCGTTCCACAACATGTCTTTCAATTCAGGTATTCCGGCCTGGGTGACTGACGATATAAGCCTTGACTCAACCTCTTCCGGAAGTTCTTTTTTGAGTTCATTCATTAGTTCATCGTCAAGCAAATCAGATTTGCTGATGGCAAGAATTCTTTTTTTATCCAAAAGTTCCCGGTTGTATTTTTTAAGTTCATTCAGCAACGTTTCATACTCTTTTCCAATGTTATCAGAATCGGCCGGTATGATAAACAACAGTATTGAATTCCGCTCGATGTGTCTTAAAAACCGCAATCCTATACCTTTACCTTCGGATGCACCCTCAATTATACCCGGTATATCAGCCATTACAAATGACCGGTGGTCGTAGTAAGGCACTACACCGAGGTTGGGTGTGAGGGTGGTGAAAGGATAGTCTGCAATTTCTGGCTTTGCGGCCGAAACTACGGACAAGAGAGTAGATTTACCAGCATTGGGGAATCCAACCAGCCCTACATCGGCAAGGAGTTTGAGTTCAAGTATAAACCAGTCTTCCTGGCAGGCTTCGCCGGGCTGGGCATATCGCGGAGCCTGATTTGTGGCGGTTTTAAAATGGTCGTTGCCTAGACCGCCCATGCCTCCGGGCACCAATATTTTTTCCTGCTTGTCGTCAATAATCTCACACAGCTTTGCGCCGGTCTCAGCATTTCTCGCCACAGTTCCCTGCGGCACCTCCAAAATCACATCTTCACCCGCTGCTCCTGTTCTTTTTCCACCTTCACCTGGCTTTCCGTTGCCGGCAATAACATGTTTCCGGTATTTTAAATGAAGCAATGTCCAGAGTTGCTTGTTGCCTTTCAGGATAACATGACCACCCCTGCCGCCATCTCCGCCGTCAGGTCCGCCTTTGGGAACAAATTTTTCTCTTCGGAAATGCGCAGATCCCGCTCCGCCGGCGCCGGATTTGCAATGAATTTTTACAAGATCTATGAAATTTGTAGCAGCCATTTGAAATACAGATTGGCTTTTAATCTGGAATTATAGTGTGGAATCAATGGCTTCACAAAGCCTGTTAAAAATCTCATCAATATTACCCACACCATATATTTTATTCAGTTTGCCTGTATTATTATAATATTCAGCCACAGGCAGGGTTTCTTTTTCGTAAACCCGGATCCTTGTCCTGATCTTTTCGATATTCTGATCATCGGCGCGTCCAGACGTTTTACCCCGTTCACTGATCCGGTTTATTAATTCCGGTTCAGGTACATCCAGCATCAGCATGAGCGTAATTGGTGTGCCCTTTTTATCAAGCAGGCGGTCTAACGCCTCAGCCTGAGGTACCGTGCGCGGGAATCCGTCAAAAATAAAACCGGCGCTGTTTTCTGTCGAATTTATTTTTGCATCTACCATGTCTATAACGACTTCATCCGGTACGAGATGGCCTTCATTCATATACTTTTGTGCCTGTTTACCCAGTTCGGTGCCCTCTGAAAGATGCATTCGGAAAAGATCGCCGGTTGCCAGATGTGTAAAATTATATTTTTCAATAAGTTTTTCGCTCTGTGTGCCTTTACCTGCACCGGGCGGGCCAAATAATACGATATTTTTCATTCTTTTATGAACTGTTATATTACAATTTTAACTGATAGATATCAGACAGATTTCTGCCCAGGCCATCATAATCGAGTCCGTAGCCTATCACAAAGCGGTCGGGTATTTCAAAACCTACATACTTCAGATCCAGTTTCTCAACCATTGCGCCCGGCTTATATAGTAATGTGGCAATTTCCACACTTTTAGGGCCAAGTTCATCCATCGTTGCTAACAGTTGAACCATGGTTGTACCCGTGTCAACGATATCTTCCAGAATTATAACGTCGCGTTGAAATATCGTTTCGTTCAGACCAAGCAGTTGAGTTACCTCACCAGAGGAAGTCAAATTTTTATAAGACGACAATTTGATGAAAGAAATCTCAGCCTGGATGGACAAATTCTTGAAAAGTTGAGAAGCAAACATGAAAGATCCGTTCAGAATTCCTATAAACAACGGTGTAGAATGGGAATAATCGTTGCTTATCTGATGCCCAATTTCGCTTATTCTATCCTCTATCTGACTTATATTCAGATATATATCAAACTCCTTATCTTTAATTATCATGTGAAAAAAATAAAGCCCTCAGAGATATCCGAAGGCTTGCAAATATAGTTATAAAATTTTCCTGAAAGAATTAAAGTTCACGCATTAATACGTTGTACATATCAATCTTCGATTGAGTATTGCGCTTACTCGCAATTTTATTGGGTATTGAATATCAGCGTAATGCAGAAAGGAATCGCAATTCCTTCGCTGCCATCAATCCATTATATCAGTCACCTCATTATCAGGAAGTATATCTATGTCTTTGATAAGAATTTTTTTCGCAATCGCCCTGCCTGTAGAGGTGGCTGCCAGTCCGCCCTGTGCGGTTTCTTTGTAACGGGTTTCCATGCTTTGGCCGATTTCTCCCATTGCTTCAATGCATTCATCAACAGGTATCACGGATGATATTTCCGAAAGTGCAATCTGGGCAGAGGCATTGGCTATGGCTGCTGCGCTTGCATTGCGGACCACACAGGGAACTTCCACCAGGCCGGCCACGGGATCGCACACAAGCCCAAGCATAGACTGAATGGTAATGGCTACCGCATTAAAAATCTGGTCAACCGGGCCATTGAGGCAATAAACAATGGCTCCGGAGGCCATGGCTGCAGCGCTGCCGGTTTCTGCCTGACAACCGCCCACGGCCCCGGCAAGCGAAGCTTTTTTCTCGATGATCAAAGCAATTCCCGCCGCTATGAGCAGGCCTTCGAGGATTTTTTTGTCTTTCAGGTTATGAATGTCCTGCAGGGTAACAAGCACGCCTGGTAAAATTCCTGATGCACCGGCTGTAGGTGCGGCAACTACTCTTCCCATACATGAATTGACCTCTTTTGCAGCTAGCGACCTGGCAATCAGTTTCTGAAACTCAGGTGACAGGACGGACAGATGATGGGTATAAACTTTTTTGCCGCCGTTATTGATCATCCCCGATCTGGATACGGTTTCTTCTTCCAGGCCGGTTTTTACGGCTTCTTTCATTACTTCCCAGGCAATGGCAAGCTTTTCCCAAACCTGTTTTTCATGCCGGTTATTTTGCTGTTCTTGATACTCCAGCAATGGTCTAAAGAGCACGGTATTGTGGGTGGTGCAGTAATTTTTCCAACCTGAAAAATCTGTGAACAAAAAGCTCATTTCTAAAGCATCTTTTCAAGCTTGTACCGGATTGCATCTTCCATCAACCTGTTTTTATTTACAGGAACAACACCTACATATTCGCATACAAGGCCACCGCCAATATTGGCAAGTTCGGCAGTAAATGCCGGACTCAGGCCCAATGCTTTGCAAAGTGAAATGATACTGGTCACGGTATCGCCTGCGCCTGAAACATCCGAGATC
>QIDJ01000189.1 GCA_003228395.1 Flammeovirgaceae bacterium | reverse complement strand
TTTTCCGGCACGTTCCGGCTGGATTGCCCCAAGCGCCCTCGATATGATTGACGCTCCACCGATTCCGATTGCCAGGCCGATCGAAGAGATAAAAAAGGATATCGGCATTACTACCGCAATCGCAGCAATACCTCCTGACCCGACAAAATGCCCTACAAATATGGTATCAACAATGGAGTTAATGGACATTACCAGGAATCCGATAGCGGCAGGTACAGACTGTTTTATCAATAACTTACCAACCGGTTCACTTCCCAGCACATTTGAATGTTCCATAGGCCGCCAAAAGTGTTGAGAATCACTGTATTTTCCAAAACATTATGCTTATCTTAAACAATCATTCTACTTATGTGACAAACATATTCAGGATTATAACAGCATGATCAAGCCGATACGATTCAATGCACGTATCTATAAAGAAGGGATTAATTACCTGGTGGAAATCCCGAAGCAGGCATCAGGTATTATTACGGTAAAAAGATACATCCCTGTAAAAGGGCTGCTGAACGGTCATAAAATTATTGCAACACTGGTACCAAGAAAAGGGACAAAATATGTTATGTTCATTAACCAGGAAATACGTAAAGCAACGGGAGCAAAAGCCGGAGAAATAGTGAATATTGCTCTTGAATATGACCCCGAATCACGCGAACTTCCCGTTCCGGTTGACCTTGAAGACGCATTGAATCATAATCCTGAAGCGCTTAGGGTATTTAACAAATTCTCTACTTCGCACCGCCGTGAAATAATAGCCTGGATTACGGAAGCTAAAAAAACTGAAACCAGGGAAAAAAGAATAACAAAAGCAATTACTCATTGCATGGAGCGGGCTAAATAGTCAAAATGATTTATTAAATAAGTAACTTTGAAAGTTTAAAAGGCATACCAATGTTTAAAAGGCTAAAAGAAAAGTGGGGAATCAAACGAAACATTGATATTGTTTTGATTCTAATTTGTTTTTCCCTTGCAGGGAGTTCGGTTGTATTTATTAAAGGTTATTATTTTCAATTTCTCGGCTTCAGTGAACAAACACCGGTTTGGTTGAAAACGGTAGCTTATCTGCTTTTTATTTTCCCCGCGTACCAGTTTATGCTCCTTGGATATGGCATATTACTTGGCCAGTATCAGTTTTTTCTGGCAAAGGAAAAGGCATTGATTTCCCGCATCCGGAGATTGTTTTCTTCTGGTAAATGACAAAATTCTTTACGATTATATTTTCACGGCCTTGTTTGCCGGCTGTGATAATGCAACCAGAAAAGTCATTTCCTGTCATGAAAAATGTAAAGGCCATGATACGCGCAAATGCCAGGAGCCGGGATTCGGATTTCCGTAAAAAGGAAGCGGAACTACTCGCAGCGAGTATGTTAAAAAGACATATAATACTTATTCACAGCTATTTATACAATAGTTGTCATTGGTAGCCATTATAATAGCTGATTTTCATCTGAATGTGTTCCATTTTGAAACATTGAATGTATCAAAATGAAACATATACTATGCCATTTGGACAGGTCACTTCTAAAGCTTAATTATAAATGCGGCTGTTCAAAAAAGGGTTTGCGTCATTCATCTAAAACCTGTATCCTACCTGTAAGCTTCCGTAATAATTAACCGGTAGCCCCGGATAATAATACCGCGGCGCCCGTCCGCCGAATGATGGGGCGTTTACCAGGATCATTGAAGCATATTTAACGTCAAAGAGGTTAGCAATTCCGGCAAATACATTTAGCTCCAGTTTTCCCCAATGCTGCTTCCACCCTGCTTTCATATTGGTAATCCCATATGCTTCTGAATATTTGCTGTTATCATCACGCATGGGCATGGACCCGACAAAATGGTAGTTTATGTTTCCATAAACACCATTATGAAATTCAAAATCAACCCCGGCATTAAACAAATGATCGGGTACACCGGTCAGGTCATTGCCCGAGTGATCTGACTCATTGCTTTTAAAATCAACGAATTTATACCTGGCATAGGTGTAGGAAACAAAAGGAATTATTTTGCTCCTGTCCACGTCATAAACATATCGTATGCCCGTTTCCACACCGTTATGCACTGTTTTACCAGCATTCATGCCGATAAACTGATCTTCAGCCACCCGTTGAGCAACGATCAGGTTTTTGATTTGCATGGAATACACGGCCAGGTCAACATACAAACCCGAAACAATACTCCCCTTAAAACCCACTTCAAAATTATAGCCTGTTTCCGGCTGAATATCGGGATTTATCAACCCATCGGGCATTAGTGTTTCGCTGAATGATGGCGGCGAGAAACCATGACTGATCAACGCATACATGTTTTTCGTATCTGACAACCGGAATTCCAATGCGACCCTAGGTGACAAAACCGGTTTGAATGCATAGTTGCCTGACTGATCCAAACTATCGCCGGCAAACTTGTCGTCCAGGTCGTAAGAAGTTCTGTTCATGTTAACACCAAGAGTACCCGATAATTTCGTATTAAAGTTGTATTGCATTTGCGCAAACGCATTTACATACTGCCTGACCTCTATATTTTCACTTAACCGGTCGCCAGGGTTGCGGTTATCGTTTTCAAAAGTGCCCCAGTCATACCGATCAATAAAGTATTCAAACCCAAGGCTTGATTTGAGCTTTTCGTTTCCCGACAGAATGGAAATCATATTTCGTGTTCCTCCTGCCCTGCTGTTTTCATCCAGAATATTGAAAGGCCGCAGTTCATACGATTTTCTGAAGCTAGTAAACACACTGACATCGAGGCGTATATTATTTGTAAAATAATGATCATACGAGATTCCCGTAAGCGCTTTCTGATAATCTTCAAATCCTTCGGTGTTTGCCCATGCCGGCGCCGCAGCACGGGGATTTTCGTAAAATGTTACGCTGTCGATGGAGCTTGGAATAAATGCCAGCAGGTCAATATATGTGAAAAGAAGCGAAAATACGCCCCTGTAACCATTATTAACTGATCCGGTAACCGTGAATGCCTGCCGGTCATACGTATTATTTTCCCTGTATCCGTCCGAATGAAGGAAATTATAGGTCATGCCGAAATTTACCTTTTCAGTACCAATCACCAGCGAGGTGTTGCTCTTGCGTAAACCGTACGAACCGGCAATTATACCGGTTTGAATGTTCGGAAATTCAGCGATGTTTTTCGGCATTTGCAGCAGCACGGTTCCACCAAGCCCTGCTCCATAGATACTGGAAGCAGGACCTTTGATGACTTCACTGCGTTCTATCAGAGATATATCAATGTCCTCGATCGTAGTTTCACCATCACCGGTAGTCAATGGAATGTTGTTAAAATAAGCCCGGATCTTAGTGGTTGAATATAAAGAACGTGCGCCGATACCGCGGATGGTAAGCCGGTTGGTATTCAACGCTCCCGACTGCATCAGCACGCCTGTAACCCTGTTTATGGCGGGCATGATAGCCGTATTGTTATCCCGGTGTAATTCGCGTGGTGTCAACACACCCACAGCGCCAGGTACCTGATCCAGTTTTTGATCCATATTAAATGCAGACACAACAATATCTTTGAGCAAAACATCATTGTAGTCCATGCCAGCCTGATAAAATCCGGATTTGGCTGAAACGGCAATTTTTAAGGTTTTATAGCCTACAAATGATATAAACAATGTATCCGGGAGGTCCGCTTTCAGGCTAAAATATCCCTGTGGACCGCTTGTAGTTCCGGATTGCCCGTCGCTGACCGCTATGGTAGCTCCTGCAAGTGGTAGTCGGGTGGCATTATCATATACACGTCCGGATATTTCCTGGCTGTAAGTCAAAAAATTTATAAGAATACAAGTCAGGAAAACAGTAAAACCCTTTTGCATGATTCAAAAATGTCACAATTAACATTTAATTACAGCCGATCGATAATTTTATTGATTCTTTTTTTTTCAGGTATTTACACCATTTTTTTAAATCTTTTTGTGCGGCTGACCATACTTTTTAAACTTTCCATATCATAGAGTGGTACAAGCACATCTATAAAGGGAAGTGCGGCTTTCATAGCCCGGGTCTCCGGCTGGTAATCCTTATGGCCGGCAAGGGGATTAAACCAAATAATGCGGCCGGCCCGGCGGTAAATTCTTTTCATTGCCTCCTTGGTTAATGCAGGGTCGCCCAGGTCAATCCCATCGCTTAAAATCATAACAAGGCTGTTGCTGTCGATTTTGCGTTCATAACCTGAAACAAATTCATAGAGACATTCCCCTATGCGTGTGCCTCCGGACCATTGATCCACTTCCTGCATCATTTTTTCAATGGCTTTGCTAAAATTACCCTCTTTCAGATACCCTGAAACCCGGTACAGCCTGGAACTGAATACAAATGTTTCAATATTCCGGAATACCTGCTGAAAAGCATAAATAAAAGTGATCAGAAATACACTGTAAAGGTCCATCGAACGACTTACATCGCAGAGCAGGAAAAGTTGCGTATTATTTTTTTTTGGGACGCTGTAATACAACTGGATTATTTCTCCTCCGTGTTTCATGGATTTTCTGAGCGTAGTCCGAAGTGATAATGGTCCTCCTCGGGGTAAATATTTTTTTCGCCTGTTAAACGCATTTTCCATTTTTTCACTAAAACGTTCGATCAGCTTTTTTAACTCCGCCAGATCGTCGTCTGGTACGCAAACAGAAGAAATTGAAGCAGAAACATGCATGGCGCTGAATGAAGCCAATGAAAGCTTGTCATCACCCCGGTCGCTGCTCAGCCATGATTTTATATTACGAATGACAGGTCTTTTGTTTTTTGGCGTTTCGGGCTTCAACCTTTCCTTTGCATCCACTCCCTTTCTATACTGATCACGAAAGGCCTCAAATAGCGAATCAAATTTTACATATTGCTGATGATTTTTTACCAAGGATGATTTCAGGGCATACTTAAACATATGCTCACTGATCAGTGTAAGATGCGAAATGGCCCGAAAGCTGTCACTTTCTTCTTCGGGCCCGATAATAAAATGATGGTCTCTTAAAAACCGGCAAAACAATAAGACATAAGTGCTTAATGATCCGGTTCTGTCAAACTGCGACATAACTGTTACTTAAACTTTGGGGAATACGCCTGTTTTTTCATACAATTCGGTCAATGACGACTGTACTTCCCGTATATCCTGCCAGTCTTTCAGAATAATACCCAGCGTATTCTGCACGATATTTTTATCCAGGTGGTCAAAGTGAAGCTCAGCAAGCGCTTTTGCCCAGTCAATTGATTCGGAAATACCTGGTGTTTTTTCAAGCCTGAGTTTGCGGATCTCCTGCATAAAAACGGCAATATCCCGGGCAAATTTTTCATCTATACCCGGCACTTTTTCCCGTATGATTGCCTTTTCTTTTTCAAGGTCAGGATGATCAATGTATAAGTACATACACCTCCTTCGCAAGGCTTCCGACAGTTCTCTTGTACGATTGCTTGTCAAAACCACATTCGGAATGTGGCTGGCTTTTACCGTACCGGTTTCCGGAATGGTGATCTGCCAGTCAGACAGCACTTCCAGCAAAAAGCTTTCAAACTCTTCATCTGCACGGTCAATCTCATCGATAAGCAGCACGGGTTTCACCTGATGGGTGATTGCCTCTAGCAGCGGTCTTTTCAACAAAAATTTCTCCGAAAAAATATCCTCCTCACGCTCCTCCAGACTTTTACCGGAATTTTCTTCAATTTTCAAGTGCAGCAACTGCTTTTGGTAGTTCCATTCATATATGGCGTGAAAAAAATCAAGTCCTTCGAAACATTGCAGGCGTATCAGATCGGTATCCAATGCATTGGCAAGCACCTTTGCTATTTCTGTTTTCCCAACGCCTGCCGGTCCTTCAATCAGCAGGGGTTTATCCATTTTTATTGAAAGAAACAAGGAAAGTGATATCTGGGGGTCAGAAATATAACCCTGCTTCTTGAGCATTTGTGAAATGGAATCCAGTGATATGTTATCCTTCATAGTAAAACTGTATTAACCGGTCCATCGGTCAGCTAAATATATGAATCACTAGCAAACTTTTGGCATGATGGCATTATATATTATGTTTTGAAAAAAGGAGCTGTCTCAAAAGAAGTATCTGAACGAAGTGAAGAATCTCCAGATTATTTGGGTGCTTTAAATAAAAGATTCCTGACTGCCGTCCTTTAGGCAGTCTTCGATACCTACCAATGACGTTATTTTGATCTTTTGAGGCAGCCCTGTACCAATTAAACAGGGCTGCATACTTACATCACGGCTTCAAGCGCCCGTTTTGCATACACTTTTGCCATATTTTTCCGGTAATTTTCCGATGCAAAATGGTCACCCAGCACATCCACACCTTCCGCAGCTTTTTCCGCAGCTTCGGCGATACTATCATTGCTTCTTGGCTTTCCGTTTAGGGCGCTTTCAACTCCCTGATCCCTGAAGGCGGTGGAAGCTACCCCCGTAAAAGCTACTTTCACATCTTCAAAGGAGCCATTTCCAGACGTCATGACCGCACAACCTACGATGGCAAACCTGGATGCAGGTTGCATAAACTTCACGTAGGCAGCCCGGGAATCCGGCGCCGGAATTGGAATCCTGATTTCGATGATCAGTTCATCCTCCTTTAAAGCAGTAGCATAAAGCCCTGTAAAAAAATCGGCAGCGGCCACAGTACGGCTTTCTGCTGCACTAATCATTACGATCTCAGCATTACATACCAACAATACTGCCGGCCAATCGGCGGCAGGATCAGCATGTGCCAGGCTGCCTCCTATCGTTCCTTTATTTCGTACCTGTATATCTCCTATTGTACTTCCAACCTCAGCCATTACCGGCAACTTAGCAGAAATTATGGACGAATTGACAATATCCTGGTGTGTGGTACAAGCTCCGATGCATATACAGCCATCTTCCTCTTTAATATAGCTTAATTCATCCAGCCCGGAGATATCAACCAACTGCCCTGGATTGTTCAGATTTAATTTCATAGCCGGAAGAAGGCTGTGCCCTCCGGCCAGAAGTTTGACATCATCAGATGCCGTTAGCAATTGCAGAGCTTCTTCAACCGAGCCTGCCTTTTTATAGTCAAATGCTGATGGTATCATGTGTTTACCTCCTTTCCATTGTTGTGAATTGCATTCCATACCCGTTCAGGTGTTACGGGCATTTCAATATCAGTTACGTTATACGGTGCGAGTGCATCGAGTACGGCGTTTACAACAGCCGGTGTAGAGCCGATGGTGCCGGCCTCACCGGCGCCTTTTACTCCAAGCGGATTATGCGGACAAGGGGTAACTGTTCTGTCAACCTCAAATGATGGCAAGTCATCGGCCCGCGGCATAGTATAATCCATATAACTTCCATTCACAAGCTGGCCATCATTATCATAAACCACGCCTTCGAGCAATGCCTGTCCTACACCCTGTGCAATGCCACCGTGTATCTGACCATCCACAATCATCGGGTTTATTACATTGCCTACATCATCACATGCCACGAATCTTTTTAGGGTTACTTTTCCGGTATCTTTATCTATCTCAACAACGGCTATATGCGCACCAAACGGGTACGTAAAGTTTGCCGGGTCATAAAAACTCGAAAAGTCTATACCCGGTTCAAGTCCCTCGGGATAATCGTGAGGTACATAGGCCGTTAATGAAACGTCAGCAAAAGCAATGGATTTATCAGTTCCTTTTACAGTCCATTTACCATCTGCAAAATCAAGGTCTTCCACCGAGGCTTCCAGCTTATGAGCAGCGATTTTCGCGCCTTTTTCAACTACCTTATCCAGGCTTTTTACGATAGCGCTGCCGCCAACGGCAAGGCTTCGCGACCCATAGGTACCCATTCCGAAGGCTACCGATTCCGTGTCTCCGTGATTCACTTCCACATCCTCCATGGGAATACCAAGCCTGTCGGCCACTACCTGGGCGAAGGTGGTTTCGTGTCCCTGTCCGTGGGAATGTGAACCTGTATAAACGCTCACTTTTCCGGTCGGTTGTACACGTACATGCGCGGATTCGTACAATCCTGCCCTGGCGCCCAGTGAACCTACTACTGCAGACGGCGCGATACCGCATGCTTCTATATACGTGGAAATACCGATTCCGAGTAATTTCCCTTGCCTTCTGCTTTCCTCCTGTTCTTTGCGTAAATCTTCATAACCCACCATTTCAAGCGCCCGGTCTAACACGGCCTTGTAGTTGCCACTGTCATATTGCAAAGCTACCTGTGTCTGGTATCCGGGCTGGTTTACGCCATCGAACGGAGGTATGAAATTTTTATAACGCAATTCAGCAGGATCCATATTCATTTCTACTGCGGCATTGTGCATCAGTCTTTCCAGTAAATACGTGGCTTCCGGTCTTCCAGCGCCCCGGTAAGCATCTACCGCAGTAGTATGCGTGAATGCGCCTATCACATTAATGTGAATAGCAGGTGTTGTATATAAGCCCTGCATCAGGGTTCCGTGCAGATACGTAGGCACAGCAGGACCAAATGTGGACAAATATGAACCCAGGTTGGCGTATGTTTTCACACGAAGCCCCACTATCTTTCCATCTTTGTCAAATCCCATCTCCCCTTTTGTCACATGGTCACGACCGTGACAGTCAGTCATAAAACTTTCGCTTCGGTCTGCTGTCCATTTCACAGGCCTTTCCAGCCGCTTT
>QIDJ01000232.1 GCA_003228395.1 Flammeovirgaceae bacterium | reverse complement strand
GAAATGTAAAAATATCATCTCCACCTATAGATTCAAGTCTGTTCGAAGCAAAAAATCCCCGGTCGGGTTTATAAAGAAAGAAGGCAAAGTCATCATAGCTTGAATTCATCGGCTTACCCAGGTTTTCTATGACTATCCTTCCGCTTTTCCGTTTGGCAACAAAAATGTCCAATCCGCCAAAGCCAGGTTGTCCGGAAGATGAAAAATATAAGCTTGCATCGTCTGCCACATAAGGAAACATTTCATCACCCGGGGTATTAATTTCAGGGCCCATATTTTTGGGTTTACTGTATCTGCCTCTACGGTCGATACGGGAAGAATACAAGTCAATCCCCCCCTCGCCACCTTCCCGGTTCGAAGAAAAGTACAATGTCCGCCCATCGGTACTGAATGCCGGCGTAGAATCCCATGTTTTTGGGTTATTTATACTTAGCAATCTTGGTTCGGACCATTTTCTGTTTCTGAAACGGCTGATATATAAATCTACATCTTGTGTCCCCCGTCTTTTTCCGCTGTTGCCACGTGCAAACACCATCGTCTTTCCATCTGGTGAAAAGGCCAGGGTACCTTCATTTACATTGTGAAAATTAATTTCATCTCCAAGCCGCTGAAGGGTAGTAGTATCCACTCTGGCCCCGCTGGTTTTAACTTTATAAATATCGGTAAATGAGGTGCCGGTAGCTTTGTAAATCTTGCCGGATTCCCGGTTGCTGGTAAAATACATCTCCCCGTTATTATAAACCGGCGAATATTCGTCATGCCTGGTATTAATAGCTGCAAGATTTTTTACGCGGTAATAGTTTTTTTTCTCAGAAAGTACGATCAGGTAGGATAAGTTGTCGAGTTCCTGCTCTGCTCTGCTTATATAAAAAGGATCCTCGGCAACTTCGAGAAAACGCTTCAATTGCCTTTCGGCTTCCGCATATTCTCCTGCTGTTTTCAGCGAAAAAGCATAATAAAACAAGGCATTGGGATCATTGTACCTGTTATTAATGGCATCTTTATAGTAAGGGGTTGCCTCATCCAAACGGTTTGAAAGACGATATGCTTCAGCAATACGAAAACTGGTTTCACCCTTATACTCCGGATCGTCGAGGGCTTTCTGAAAGTATGCGATGGCTTCATTGTATTCCCCCCTGTTAATTTTTTTTGTGCCTTTCTTGATCGCACTTTTCTGACCCGAAACCGTTATAGCCAGCAACAATAAGACACTCAATAGATATACTTTCTTTGCCATCTCTGCCAAATTAATAGTCTGCTATCGTTTATAAATACCTGCTCAGCCAGGTTTCAGATGCAGGCACCATCCAGCTTTTCTCCAGTTCTGCTTTGTTTTTAACCAGATTGTTGAATGTGAGTGTATCGCCCGATATGATCCCTTCTGATACCCGGTTTTTTATTTTGTTCAGCGGTTCCAGAAAGACATTGCCATCTTCAAGAAACGCTACATTAGTCCTGTCAAAGAAATTAACCTTCAACTCCGTTTCAAGGGCTTTTACAAAATGGACAGACGAGTCGATCGAGCACCCGCTTACACTTGCGAAATTCTCATCCACAAGTATAACCAGAAATCGTTTATAAAATATTTTGACTGAACTACTAAGATCCGCGCCATGTGCCGCCCAGGTGGTGAGAAAGTTTTTAGTTTGTTCAAGTATAAATTTTTGCTCTTCAGCAGTTAAATCACGGTCGACCTGGTAAAGCCAAACCCTGGAATTTCCTGCCATTTTTTCAAACTCCACAAACATTTTATAAAAGTTTATTAATATTCAAAATTAACGAAAAAGGAAGAATATTAGTTTACCAGATTCTTTTATAATGCCAGCAGATTCTCCAGAAATGGAATAAATAAAATTAATAAACTGAATATCAGACCTTTATAAATTTAGTGATTCTGCAACAATTTCGACGATATCCCTGACTTCCACCTCTGACTCTTTCTCTTCATTTTTAATGCCATCTGATAGCATGGTCATACAAAACGGGCAAGCAGATGCAACTACACTGGCACCTGTAGCCAGCGCTTCGGATGTACGCTTCTCAAAAACCTCTTTGGCGCCCGGTTCGGCCTCTTTGAACATCTGAGCCCCTCCTGCCCCGCAGCAAAGCCCCTGGCTCCGGCAGTTTTTCATTTCAACAAGATGCGCGTCCATTTCTTCCAGTACCTTGCGTGGCGCTTCATAAATATCATTTGCCCGGCCCAGGAAGCAGGAATCGTGATAGGTGATTTTCTTTCCTTTGAAACTTCCACCATCCTTTACTTTGATTTTACCTTCATCAATAAGCTGTTGCAGAAATACCGAATGATGTGTCACCTCATAATTACCTCCGAGATCAGGATACTCATTTTTTAGTGTATTAAAGCAGTGTGGACATGTCGTTACGATTTTCTTGATTTTATAGCCGTCCAGAACCTGAATATTTGCCGTGGCCTGCATCTGATATAGAAACTCATTTCCTGCCCTCCTTGCCGGATCGCCTGTGCAGGTTTCTTCGGTTCCCAGCACGGCATAGCTTATGTTTAGTTTATTAAGAATTTTTATGAATGCCCGCGTTACTTTTTTATACCGGTCATCATACGATCCTGCGCATCCTACCCAAAAGAGAATTTCAGGAGATTCATTTTTTGCGGCCAATTCAGCCATTACAGGTACGTTCAATTTCTGAGCCTCATCCATTGTCTATATGATTTTTATATCTGCTTATTGAATGTTTGCATCAATTCCATTTGTTTATTCCTTCGCCCAGTTAAATCGATCTGCAGGGGCAAATTTCCATGGCGAAAAACTGGTTTCAATATTTTGAAACATGATATTCCACTGTGCCGGCGAACCTGATTCTTCCATGGCAATGTACCTGCGCATTTCGAGTATTATTTGCAACGGATTTATAAGAACCGGGCAGGCCTCCACACAGGCATTGCATGAGGTGCAGGCATTCAGTTCTTCTTTTATAATATAATCCCCCAGCAACGACTTTCCGTCGTCAAACCCTTTTCCGTTTTTTACCAGACTGTTTCCCACCTCCTCTGTTCTGTCCCGCACATCCATCATGATCTTCCGGGGTGAAAGTTTCTTGCCTGTTTGATTGGCCGGGCACTCGGCTGTACATCTTCCGCACTCGGTGCATGTATAGGCGTCCATCAGGTTTTTCCAGGTAAGGTCATTAATATCTTTTGCGCCAAACCTGCCAATTTCCTCCGGTGCCTGTGCGGCGGCGCCATCGGTAGTAAGCCCAAGCATGATCTTTACCTCATTGGTCACCGAATCCATATTTTCCATTTTACCCATGGGGGTAAGATCGGAATACCAGGTGTTGGGGAAAGCCATGAAGATATGCAAGTGCTTTGACCAGGTAACATAAATCGCAAAACCGAGAATGCCAATAATATGAAACCACCAGGCAAAACGCTCAATGAATACAAGCCAGCCGGCAGGCAGACCGTCAAACCCGGGAACCAGAAAACCGCTAAACACCAATTGGCCGGTAAAAACATACCCGGTTACACCGCGGGTTTGCAGTACCTGATCTGCCGCATTCATGCTGAGGATAGCCAGCATAAGCACAATTTCTGTAATAAGAATGAGGTTGGCATCCAGTAAGGGCCACGAAGTCATTTCCGGTTGAGTGAAACGTTTAACTCTGAGTACATTTCTTCTGAAAAGAAATACGGCACAAGCTGCCAGCACACTCACAGCCAGAAATTCAAAAATATTCATCAGCACATTATAAAATCCACCCAGGTATGGAGCAAAAATCCGGTGTGTTCCTGCCAGCCCGTCAATGATGAACTCGAGCACTTCGAAGTTGATCACTACAAATCCTACATATACAAACAAATGAAGGATGGCCGGAATTATGTTTTTAAACATCTTACGCTGTCCAAATGCCACAAGTAGCATCGACTTAAACCGTTCAGAATGGTTATCCGTCCTATCAAGATTCTTGCCCAAACGAATATTGTTGCGTATCAGGATTATTCTTTTCCAAAGAAAATAACCGGCTGTGCCAAGTATTAATAGAAAAATAATCTGCTGAAGGTATGCCATGTTGAAATGCTTTTAAACCCTATGGGAAGTAATATACAAGGTAGTTTTTAATTATTCATTACATTTTTTTTAAAGCCTTGGCGACACAAAATTTTTATATTAGTTTTGTGCCCTCTTTTACGGTGATGTAGCTCAGGTGGTAGAGCATCGGACTGAAAATCCGTGAGTCGGTGGTTCGAGTCCACTCATCACCACCACCAAAGCCTTCGCAAGGAGGCTTTTTTATTTAGGGTAAAAATAATGAAAAACGTAATAAATTATGCATGCATACTATTTTATAAAATGCTTTAACCTTATTATCTCTTTTTCAGTCAAAAACCTCCATTTACCTCTGGGAATATCCTTTTTTGTAAGTCCGGCGTAGTACACACGGTCAAGTTTGGCAATTTCATATCCCAGATGTTCGAAAATTCTTCTCACAATTCGGTTTTTTCCTATATGGATTTCAAGGCCTATTTCTTTCCGGCCGTTTGAGATAACTTCGATTTTATCAACCTGCACTATTCCGTCTTCGAGTTCAAGACCTGACCGGATATGTGTCAGGTCTGTTTTCTGCAGCGGTTTATTAAGCACAATGTGATATACCTTGGCCACTTTATGTGACGGATGTGTGAGTTTTTTGGCCAGGTCACCATCATTGGTAAGTAAAAGTAATCCCATAGTGTTTCTATCCAGCCGGCCTACCGGATATATGCGTTGATCACCGCTAATTTTTACCAGATCCATTACCGTGCGGCGATTTTGAGGATCGTTCATGGTAGTTATAAAATCCTTGGGCTTATTTAGCAGCACATACACATAATCTTGCGGGGCCAGCCTGGCCTTTCCGTAGGTTACGTTGTCATGCCGCATAACCTTATGGCCCATTTCGGTTACCACTTTCCCGTTTACTCTGATTTTTCCACTGGCAATAAGCTTGTCTGCCTCTCGCCGCGAGCAAATGCCGGATATTGCAATAAACCGGTTTAATCGGATTGGGTCGTCAGAAGCTAAAGTTGATTTTTCAGGCACACTTTTCATTTTTTTGAGAAAGTCACCTGGTTTTTTTACCTGTTTTCGCTTAGTCATCACTCAGAAATGTGAGGCAAATGTAGGGATATGTCAGCCTTCCTCACCTATGGCGTTCGCTTCGGTTACAAAATCCTTCAAAGAAGGCAGTTCGCTCAGGCTGTTTATTCCAAAATAATCCATAAACAACGCGCTGGTGCCATAGATAATCGGGCGCCCGACTGTAGTTGCTTTACCCCGTATTTCGATTAATCCTTTATCGAGTAGTTTTTGAATGGAATAGTCGCAATTTACACCTCTGATTTGCTCCACGTCTGTTTTTGCAACAGGCTGCTTATAGGCAATAATTGACAGCGTTTCAAGGGCTGAAGTTGAGAGCCTTTTTATCGACTGTTGTTTCAGTAAAATGCTGATGCTTGCCTGGTAAGCCGGTTTTGTTAGAAACTGGTAACCTCCTCCGCTTTTTATAAGGTGAAAAGCATAATTGTCGGAGCTGTATTTATCGGAAACACTTTTAAGCGCATCCGAAATGTCCTTTTCAGGAACCTCGGTTTCAAACATTTCGGCAAGGCAAGCTGTTATTTCACTTTTCTTAATGGGCGAAGGAGAACAAAATATTAAGGCTTCAATATGATTTTGAAGAAAATCCAATTAATTGCTCTGCTCCAGCTTGGCTTCAATTGAAAGTGTGGTATGCGGAACCGCTCTGAGGCGTTTTTTGTCAATGAGTTTTCCTGTTTTTATACAAATGCCATAGGTTCCGTTTTTTATCCGGATCAAGGCATTCTCAAGGTTTGTAATAAATTTTTGCTGGCGTGAAGCAAGCTGACTCAGGTTTTCTTTTTCAATCGTGTCGGCGCCATCTTCAAGTACTTTGATTGCACCTGATGTTGCATCGGTACCCGGATCGTTACTTCTGCTCAAAGAGGTTTTCAACTGATGAAGTTCGTTATTGGCTTTATCCAGTTTCGATAAAATAATTGCCTCAAATTCTTTTAGTTCTTTGTCAGAATACCTGGTTTTGTTCACCTTTTTTGCAGCCATAATTACTACTTTTAGTTTAGGAAGTGCAAAATTATACTATGGATGTCAAAATAAAAACTTATGAATCGTTTTTCCCGAACATAATTTTTTAACTTTCGAAACAAAAATTTCTATTGAAAAACATAATGAACGTTTTAAATTCTTACATTGTTGCAGCCCTGGTCGTTGTGTATGGCTGTAATAATTCGCCTGCTGTGGATCATAGTGAATCCATGCAGGAAAATGATACCATTAAAGAGGCGGGCCCCATCTCGCTGGTGATACACGGCGGAGCAGGTACTATCAAAAAAGAGAATATGACGCCGGAGAAAGAACAAGCTTATTATGAGAAACTTACCGAAGCGTTGAACATCGGTTATGCTATTCTTGATAAGGGCGGAACGAGCGTGGAGGCTGTTATCGGCACCATTCAGGTGATGGAAGAATCTCCTTTGTTTAACTCCGGTAAAGGAGCGGTTTTCACGAGTGAAGGCGTAAATGAGCTTGACGCCTCCATTATGGATGGCAGCAGTGGCATGGCAGGAGCAGTGGCCGGTGTAAAGACGGTTAAAAGTCCGATTGCGGCGGCCTATGAGGTAATGACACATTCACCACATGTTATGATGACCGGAAGTGGAGCGGAAGCGTTTGCCCGTATGCAGGGGCTGGAAATGGTAGATCCTGAATATTTTTTCACCCAACGCAGATACGATCAGCTCATGAAAATTAAAGAAAAGGAAGCAGCAGAGGGAACTACAGGTATGAATAATTCAAGCCGTAATCGGGAATTCCCGGATAATAAGTTTGGCACTGTTGGCGCTGTAGCGCTTGATCAGTATGGCAATATTGCGGCAGGCACCTCCACTGGAGGTATGACAAACAAAAAATTTGGCCGGGTGGGAGATTCGCCGATAATAGGGGCAGGCACATTTGCTGAAAATGCAACATGTGGTATCTCGTCAACCGGCCATGGTGAGTATTTTATCAGAAACGTGGTGGCATATGATATTGCCGCACTGATGAAATATGGAGGCAAAACCATAACCGAAGCGGCTGAATATGTGATAATGGAAAAACTTGTAGAGAAAGGCGGATCCGGCGGCGTGGTGGGCCTTGACCGCCAGGGAAATATCACGATGACCTTCAATTCGGAAGGGATGTACCGTGGTTTCATTTATGAAAAAGGGAAACCTGAAGTTTTTATCTACAAGAACTGAAAATGCTTGTACAAATAACATCTTACACAAGTGTAACCCCTTTTCAGAGGGAGCGGAGCGTAATTCTAACACATAAAAATCCAATGGAACGCAAACAATCCGGGCCTTAAAAATTACATCATTACCATTGCAGGGTCATCGTGTTGTCAGCATGAATCTGTACCCGGGTTCCCAATGTCTTACCTTCCCTGTTTAACACATCGGCTATCCATTTTGCATCCGCTTTTGTTGCCCTGTTTAACCTGAAGTTTTTAATCTGCATGGGAGTCATTTTCAACCCGATGAGTTTTCCCGTACCAGGTTCAAGGCTTGCAAAATACATCAATGCCAGATCGTCTCTGAATTGTTCATAACTGGTGATTCCTTCGTAATCATTAATAAAATCCCCGCATCCATAGAGGATCAATCTGTTATTGTAAACTTCTATACCCATTACATGATGGGATGAGTGCCCGTGAATGATATCCACCCCACCTTCATCAATCAATTGATGCGCAAATGTTATATGTGACCGGGGAACCTGATATCCCCAGTTTTCTCCCCAATGGATGGAAACAACGATGACATCTCCTTTCTGCCTGGATTCGTTCACTTTTTCTTTGACAGCCCTAACCGTATTTTCGGACAAATCTCGCAGTAGGTTTATTCCCGGTTTCTTTTCTATTGCTGCCCAACTAAGGGGAATTCCACTTGACGTGGTTCCATAAGAAAACACAAGCACCCTGCCTTTGCTATTAATTTCCAGAATCGCAGGACTTTCTGCCTCTGCAAGTGTATTTCCAGCTCCCGCACTTTTAATATGGCTTTTATTCAATGTTTCCAGCGTCTCTGAAAGGCCGGAATATCCCCAGTCCAGCACATGGTTATTTGCCAGCGAACAAAAGTCAATATTAGCTGCTGTCAAACAGGGGATGTTTTTTGGATTCATCCTGTAGTTGATTCCTTTGTCTTTCCAGTAATCATTACTTTTTGTAATGCTTGTTTCCAAATTGATTATCCGTAGATCGGGCCCTATACGCTCTAATTCCTCAAGCGCATCTCCCCAAACGTAGGCAAACGGTACGGGAGAAGGAATCGGTCCGTTCTTGTGTTCTGCAACCTCTACATATCCTCTGGCGTCTTTCATATATCGTTCGTAGAGTACGGGCTCAGACGGATATGGAAGCACCTGATCTATACCTCTGCCCAACATAACATCCCCACACAGAAAAATATCGACGGGTTTGGAATTTTTTAAGGGTTGGTTTACAACTTTCTGAAATTTCGAAAAAAGCATACTGAAAGCATATTTATTGATATTAGGATTTCCCGGATCGTTATCCGACTTGCTCTCTCTGCCAACAATCAATGCATCCAGCGAGGCAAACAGGAATATACCAATAAAACTGAAAAAAACGGTTCGATATGCTATGGATCTCATAATTTACCCATTTTCCATTTTCTCATCTCCCTCTTCTCCGCAAATTACAAATGTGTTACTTTTATGTTGCTGTCATTTTTCAAAAATTGCCGGAGTGTCAGGCCGTATTTCTCGAAGTATTGGTTGGATATAGAAGTTCACCGTATCATAGCCTGGCAAGAAGATATTATTCACGATCAGGGTATTGAATTCTCCGTCTGAATGCCTTAGTTTCACAAGATGAAATGGAAAATATTTTTATCAGGGGAGATTCACTCGGGCTGGCGTGATGAACTTATGCAAGCGGCAAGAGCCAGGAACCTTCCCGTCACTTTTTTTACACCGGTTACCAATCATGAAGCCAGCGATAATGTAGGTGTAAACATTCTCGGTGCAGAGGAAAATCCCTTCTGGAAAGATCACAAAGCTGCCCGGATCAATGCCATCCGCATTCGGAACGGCATCGATAATGCGGATGTGGTAATCGTGAAGTTCGGAGAAAAATACCGGCAATGGAACGCCGCATTTGATGCCGGCATTGCCGTGGCGTCAGGCAAACCACTCATTGTAATCCACCCCGAAGAATTTAATCATGCGTTGAAAGAAATTGACAGCCAGGCGATGGCCGTAACACGCAACGAACAACAGGTTATTGAAATACTGGAATATATAATTACAACGAAATGAAATTACGTCCCCAACCCGGCGATTATGATCCGTTTTATCAGCGCTATATTGAAAAAGTAATCGAACAGGACCTTTTGGAAGCGCTGAAGATGGTCCATCAGAATACGCAGTCATTATTACGATCAATACCCGAAGAAAAAGGAGGTTTTCGCTATGCCGAAGGTAAATGGTCAATTAAAGAGGTTATTGTTCATTTGATGGATTGCGAACGGATCATGACTTACCGGGCATTACGATTTTCAAGAAAAGATAATACCGAACTTTCCGGATACGATGAAAATGCCTATGTCCCGAATGCCCATGCGGGAAACTTTAGCATGGATGAACTTGCCCGGCAATTTCAAAATCTCCGGACGAGCACCATCGATCTTTTTTCAGGTTTTACAGAATCGATGCGCAACGAAAAAGTGCCGGCAAACGGAAGCATGGTCTCCGTGGCAGCCCTTGGATACATCATCGCGGGACATGAAGCACATCATATGGAAGTGATCAGGGAGCGGTATTTGTAACTTGTTATACCACGACTATCAGCCATGGCATGACTTCGATGAGTTCAAAAACTCCACTTCAACCGGGTATATAGCACCCTCGAAAGTGATTTGAATTCACCCGCCAGGTTCTCTCCGTAAAATGTCTGGCCTGTAAAACTCAAATCCAGGTTACTGAGGAGTGAAATTGTGATTGTCGGATTAATAAACAGTGATTTATTTCCCGGAAACGTCATGATAGCGAGGGATCCGTTAATCAACGGATGAAACGGGTAGGTAGCCAGTAAAATGGATGAATGCATATAAGGGGAAAGGTTCCGGGCTGTCAGATCACCATAGAATTCAAAAACCCCGCCCGAACCCAGATCAAGTGCCCCATCGCTATTGAATAAATAAGAAATATTGAAATAAAGATTGTTCTTAAAAGAGTAATCATAGGATACTGTGCCAACAAACGCCTTGTTTTTTGTGCTACCTGCAACCGGAATAAAATAGGTAACTTCTCCCTTTAAACCGCCGCGTTTGATATTTCCCGCCCAGGCACCCCCGACTGTTACATCGTTTCTGGCGAACCCCCCGATCACCTGGAAGTCGTAGTTCCATTTATTCGTAGCCCATTTTGCAGCTCCCACCCAGTTTCCAAGGCTATCCGCCAGGTTCGCAGCTATCTCAAAACTGCTCGCGAAGCCCGTATATTTCTGGATACGCAACGCATCGGA
>QIDJ01000297.1 GCA_003228395.1 Flammeovirgaceae bacterium | reverse complement strand
ACGGCAAACATTTTTAACTGATTTACAGTGCGGCCGCGCTCTCCGGTAAGCCTTGCCCGCGGAAGTCCTGACTCAAGCATGGCCCGTTCGATCAGTGCATCGCCTAATTCCAGGATTTCACCGCCTATTTTTTCAAGGAAATCTGCTTTTTTGTCTTTATCAACACGCTTGTACTTTTCAAAAGCCCGGGAGGCCAGTTTCACAGCCTCATCAATATCCGTTGAAGTAGCTGAATAAAACTTTCCGTCAAGCTGCCGGCCGGTAGCCGGGTCAATGGCATGAAAGGGTTGATCGGAATCGCCTGATAAACTGAATCCAATCTGATTTTTACCTGTAATGTTCATGGCTTTTTATAAATTTTTGTAGTCCGGCAGTTCCGGCCTTGATTCTAATGCGTTATTTATGATTTTCAGTACGCGTTCTCTTTCTTCCCCGGTAAGCGGCAACCTGGGGGGCCTCACATTTTCAGTACCCAGACCCGTGACAGTCTCGGCAAGCTTAATGTTTTGCACCAGCTTTGAGCTGACGTCAAGCTCAAGTAACGGAATAAACCACCGGTAAATGGCAATGGCTTCTTTTGTCCGCCCTGCTTTCACCAACTTATAAATGGCTACGGTTTCATGCGGAAAAGCGCATACAAGGCCCGCCACCCAGCCATCGGCGCCCATCAGCAAACTTTCCAGCGCCAGATTATCCACTCCGCTAAGTATCCTGAACCGCTCGCCAAAAGCAATTTTTAACCGTGTCAGATAAGTAACGTCTCTGGATGACTCCTTGATGGCAACAATATTAGGAATATCTGACAAGGTTTTAAACATTTCAATGTCCACACTCACCTTGTAATCAACGGGATTATTGTAAATCATGATTGGTAACTCCGTAGAATCAGCAACATCGGAAAAGTACGATAATGTTTCGCGGGCGTCGGCATGATACCGCATGGGAGGCAGCAGCATCAGACCGTCGGCTCCATTCTCCCGGGCGTTTCCGGCAAATGAAATGGCTTCCTTTGTCGTTTGTTCGGCAATGTTCAGTATTACAGGCACACGCCCGGTAATCAATTTCAGGGTATATTTCAAGATTTGCTGCTTTTCATCTTTCGACAGACTGCTTGCCTCCCCTAAGGTACCTCCAAGTATAATTCCTGAAACGCCAGCCTCTAATTGTGCTTCAATATTTTTGCCGAAAGCATCCATGTCAAGCCGGTCGTCATCGGTAAATTTTGTGGTTACGGCAGGATAGATTCCTTTCCAGTCAATGTTTATCATAAGTCAGTATAGTTTTAAGGCGCTTCCGCTATTCAATTAAAAATGTTTAAATGCATAAAGAGATCCCTCACCAAATTCAGAGGTAAGTCATTTTCATATAGCAAAAGTAGTAGGTTGTACAGCAATTAAATCAGCAATATTTATCCATTTTAAATACTTTTTTATCTTTATTTGCAGTTATTTTGTTGTTTTACGCTATTTAAATACAATTTTGAAGACCGTTTCCTTTCGTATATCACGGCCTGAGAAAGAATCGGTAAAAGTGGAAGAAGACCGGTTGCCGCATTTTTATGATAAACTACATTTTCATTCTGACCATCAGCTAACAGCAATCTGCAGAAGCCGGGGCACCTTATATTCCGGTGACAGCATAACCCAGTTTAAAGAAGGGGATGTGTATTTGCTCGGGCAAAACCTGTCGCATGTATTCAGAAACGACAATATCTATTATTCGGAGTCTGAACAAACAGCCGAATCGGTTTCCGTATATTTTGAAAATGATTTTGTGGGGCGTGAATTTTTCAGCAAAATGGAGGCAGCGCAAATTTCAGGGCTGCTACGGTTGGCTGGCAAAGGAATTAAGCTTCACGGAATCTTAAAAAAAGCCATTTACAACCGGCTTTTACGTCTTGCAGAACTCGAAGGAATGCAACGCATAATCCACCTCCTCGATATCCTCCAAAAGATATCAATTTCAACCGAAATTGGAACGCTTGCCAGCTTGGGTTATTCGCTGCCCGCAAAAGATGTGGATAATAAGCGGATTAATTCCGTGTTTAACTACCTGATAAACCATTTTACCGAACAGGTTACGCTTGAGACAATTTCAGGGGTTGCCAATATGAGTCCTACCGCATTTTGCCGGTATTTTAAAAGCCATACACGTAAAACATTTACCCGGTACCTTAATGAAATCCGTATCGGGCATGCATGCAAGCTGCTCATACCGGATAATTTCTCAATAGCTCAAATTTGTTACGAATGCGGTTTTACGAATTTATCAAATTTTAATCGTCAGTTTAAAATGATTACTGGTTATTCTCCAAGAAAATACTTACAACAACGGCAGGTGAGTCAAGGGTAAGCATACTCACATACGTAACGGCAGCTTTGCCGGATTTAATTTGCCGAATGCCTTCACTGCTTTTCTGAGTAAATCGTAGTATAATGATATCCACAGTATTACTGTCATTATCCAGATAAACATAATATTAAACCAAAACGTATCAATTTTATACCCCATAAAATATTTTTCCGGCGAATAAAACGTAGCCCTGAAATCCAGAAAGTTGCGTGGCTGCGGATCCGAGTAGATGGGGTAAACCTTTTGGATCAGCCGGCCTTGAGACTCCACGATTTTTATTATACTATTGGCATTGGTTACTTCATTGGAAATAGCGTCATTTACAAACGCCTTTCGCAACTGATCAAATCTTTCTTTTTTTGCCGGTGTATTGGTCAATCGCGATACCAGTGAATCCCTTACATGGGCATTACGTGTATATTTTAGGTTATAAAACTTCTCCAGCTTACCGATAAACGCAAGCGTACTATCATGCACTGCCGGTGTGAAATCATTAACATTAAGTAGGTTTAAAGACTTAAATTTATCCTGACCGACCTTGATTGTTTCTTTACCCAACTCGCTGCGAAGTAACCGTAATTCTCTCCCTATTTTTCTTTTAGCCTTTGCATCCTCCGATAAATAATTATTAACTACATACGACAATTTTGTTTCCAGTTCAGGCAGGAAGTATGTATTCTTATATTCCGCCTGCTTCATGTTTTTATTAACCATGTAAAATTGAGATTCGTAGCGATTGTCTTTAAACTGATTAACCAGTGAAGCCTCAAAACCCCATCGCGATGTCATGATTTCGCCAAACCATGGAACTTTGTCCATAGCTGAAACAGATGGATTGAATTTATCGAATTTGATAACCACCCCGCTTAAAATCAACTGGGGAATAATGAGTAGCGGAATCAGGATGTAGATAGTGACGGCAGAATCAAATGCAGAGGAAATATTTAACCCGGTAATATTTGCAAAACATGCACAACTGAAAAGGATGAGCCATAAGCTAAAATACATATCCTGTAAATCCAGAATGGAGTTGCCTATAAGTACAAAGGTAAGCGCCTGAACGGCTGATATTCCAAATAGAATTCCGGTTTTTGCCAGCAGGTAACTCCATTTGCTAAGGTGCAGAAATGACTCACGTTTCAATATTTTCCGGTCACGAAGAATTTCTTCCGCACTCACCGCAAGCCCCATAAAAATGGCCACAATGATGCTCATAAAGAAGTAGATGGGAATATTATCATTCTGGCTGAACACATAATCTTGCGCACCCTCGCCGTCTTTTACATAATACCGGATAAGGTAACTCAGAAACAGTGCGAGCAACGGGGATCCGAGAAAGGTGATGATTAAATACTGTTTATTGCCGATCTTCGACAGGATGTCGCGTTGTGCAAATATTTTTATCTGATTGAGCTTACGGGGGAGTTGAAGCGTTGACTTAAGTGTTGATTTTATGTTTTTCGGTGACGGAAGCGCAATGGTATCAGTAAAATGGGTATTCCATTGCTGGGGGCTTATCTTTCGCTGATCCGTAAACCTGCCGAATTCATTAACCACTTTATTTTCGATAATGTTAAATATCTGTTCGGCATTCACATTACCGCATTCTATACATGCACTTCGGTCTTTATTGACCATGTTGACAAGTGTTTTGAAATACACCACGGCTTCCAACGGGTTGCCATAGTAAATCTGGTATCCGCCCACATCGAGAATGACCATGCTGTCAAACATTTTATAGATGTCCGAAGAAGGCTGATGAATAACAACAAAGATCATTTTACCCCTGAAAGACAACTCCTTGAGTAAATCCATTATATTCTCAGAATCACGTGACGATAACCCGGAGGTGGGCTCGTCAATGAAAAGAACCGACGGCTCCCGCAGCAGTTCAAGACCGATATTCAGCCGTTTGCGCTGACCGCCGCTGATCATTTTTTCAAGGGGCGATCCCACTTTCAGGTCTTTTGTTTCCAGCAGTCCGAGTATTTTCAGTCTTCTGATCACCAGATCATGAATCTGCTCTTTGCTGTAATTTCCAAAACACAACCTGGCTGCATAGTAGAGGTTCTGATATACGGTAAGCTCCTCAATCAAAAAATCTTCCTGGGGCACAAAGCCGATCACTCCTTCTATTTTTTCTGCTTCACGATGAATGCTGATCCCATTAATCAACACATTACCTGTTGAGGGCGGCTCGTTGCCATTCAGTACATTGAGCAGTGTTGATTTGCCTGATCCGCTCGCTCCCATTACACCTATCATCTTTCCGCCTTCCTCGGAGATGTATATATCCCGCAATCCTGTGTCGCCGCTACGGAATTGATAAGTAATATGATCGGCCAGGAAGGAGATTTTTGAGCTTGCCCCTTCTTCCATAAACCTCCCGGCTACATCACTATAATATAGCGGGGTTATTTTATTGCCCCGGATAGTAGATCCGGTAGGGAATACGCTGATTCGCCGGCTCTTTAGCGGTACACCGTTTAATGACAGATCCGAAATGCCCAGGTATTTGACAAAATAGGTTGCAGCTCCCGGAATCCGGAGAATGGCAATCAGGCCGGTCAGGTTTTTGGCTACAATTCGCTTGCTTTTATATGGATGTTCGCCTGATCCGTCATCAATGATAACGATATTTTTAGAATCAAATTCTTCTGCATCGGTGGCCCGTACAAATTTTTCAATTTGCCAGATATCTTTTTGATTTACTTTTATTATTTTACCGATATAAAAAATCAGGTTGTTCTGACGTTCCGAAATTTCACCATCAGCCAGCACAAGTTCAATGATCTTGAGAATTAATATAAGTTTTTGCTGCTGTGTCAGTCCTTTATTAATATGCTTTCCTATTTCAGAAATTCGTGCCCAGTCATCTACAAACTCTATGGTTTCCTGATCCGCATCTTCTATCTCCTCAATCTGCGGCTTATATTCTTCACAAAATTGGTCGAAAAGCCTAAGATAATGCGGAATCGATTCCTGGTTCAAATGAAAAGAAAGAAACTCCTTGATATTTGCCCGTTCATCTTCTGTGACCCGCTCTTTTGCAACAATCGAAAATAACTGTATGATTACACTTAATAATTCTTCACTCATTTCTAACCTTCTGTAAATACATAAAACAGCATGCCTAAAAATAGTATAATTATTGATGGTTTAAAAACCGCTGAACTAAACACCCAGTACGGAAAAGACACACACTTTGCCATGGGGTGCACCAACTCAGGCCGCCTGCTGTTCTTCCCGCTTTGGTGATTTTTTAAATTTAATATACTTGCGGGGACCTGTTACCCCCATAAGAAATGCATAAGGATGAAGTACGTTCACATTTTCAAAAATTATTTTCAGCGTGCCTAACAGCGGTACAGCGACAAGCATACCCGGAATTCCCCATAACATGCCGCCCAGGACGATGCCAATAATCGTAAAAAACGGATTGATCTGAACACTGCCACCTGTAATATTCGGGGTAAGTATATTATTCTCTGTGAATTGAATGATCATAAAAAGTATCAGAACGCCAATGGCTTTTTCAGGTGTGCCTGACAGCAGGGTGAAGGTCAGCGGTATGGCCGCACCAATCAGTGTTCCGAAATACGGGATCAGATTCATTAATGCAGACAATATTCCAAACATGATCGCATATTTAATCCCAACAATCCACAATCCAAGCGAGTTAAGTACACACAATATCATCACTACGGCAACAACACCTCCCACATATCTTCGTGTTACATCCGATATCTGATCCATTACTTTTTTGGTAGCGACATGCTTACCCGGAGGTGTTACCATCAACACAAAATTCCGGAATTTATTCCGGTACAGGGTCATAAAAAATACATACACAGGCATTATTCCAAATGCAAAAATGGTGGTGGTAGTGGCAGATAATGCAGTCTGTATATTACCGGCGCCGGTTTCGAGCATCTTGTTTATATTTTCACGCATCCACTGTTTCTGGCTACCTACGCTCACGCCAAAAATGGTTTCTACATTATTTTGAATGATTTCAAGACTAACCATGGCATTTGCTTTCAACGTTTGTATGTCAGCAAGAAAAAACGTGAGCCGGTTATATAAAAAGAAAAGAATGCCGCCTATCACCGATATTCCAAACAAAATACTGATGATGATAGCCAACGGCCGTGGTACTTTCTTTTTTTCAAGCTGGTTTGATATTGGAAACAGCAGGTAAGAAAATAACACTCCGATTAACAGCGGATATAAAAAATTTCTTCCAACACTTGCAACAACAATAAAAGCTATTATCCCTACGAACCCGATCGTTATCTTTACTATCAATGGCTGATTATGCAGCATCCTGAATGATTTATTTTCAAGTGAACTAAATTAAGCCAATTGAATCATTTAATTTGTGTATATCAGTAAAAATACACGATTTTCCACGCCTGATTAAACAATAATACCACTTGTAACAGTCAAATCAACATTAATGAATTATAACATTGCGACCTCAGCAATTTCTCTGTGAACCCTGCGGTTAAACACCCTCGCTATTCGGTTCTCAATACATCAGAAGGATTCGCCCTTATTACCCTGAAGGTCTGGTAACTAATAGTGATAAGGGATATGGCAATGATGATGATCCCCGACAGTAAAAATATGATTGGCGTGATATTGATCCGGTATTCAAATGCACTCAGCCAGTTATCCATTGTGTACCAGGTAACCGGAATGGCAATGAGTAGGGCTACTATAATCAGTATTACAAACTTTCCGGAAAGTGCGTAAATCAGATTATTGCGTGAAGCACCCAATACTTTTCGGATGCTGATTTCTTTCATTCGTGCCGACAGGATGAGGGCAGAAAGTCCGAACAATCCCAGGCAACTGATGATGACAGCCAGTGAGGTAGCGCTTGTCATAATTTTACCGAGGTTATCTTCTTTCAGATATTGTTGTTTCAGGTTTTCATCAAGAAAATCGTAATCGAAAGGTTCTCCCGGATATACCTCATTCCAGGATGTACGTATTAAGTCAAGCGCTTCACTTGTTTTTTCCGGAGCCACACGTATAAATATTTTTGGCGATGGGCTGCTGCCGATCTTTACATTATGAGCTCCGCTGAAGCCGAGTTCTACGTTCAACGCCATTGCCAGCGGTAAAATTGGTGCATGCAGGGATTCAATATGAAAATCTTCCACAACACCTATGATTTCATGATCAGTGAATTGCGCATCCGGAATCATGCCGCCTACCGGTTTATCCAAACCAAACTCCCTGACAAAAGCTTCATTAATGATAAATGAACGATGAAAATCAGCCTGATTGCCTTCATTAAAGTCTCTGCCTTCTACCAGATTGATATCCATTGTATTCAGGTAATCAACACTAACCGTATTATAATAGAAATTGTAACGCACATCTTCCTTCATCCATGCAATGTTGGTCCATGTACCAGGCCCGAAGGAGTGCGATGCCATAGCCGTGCTAATTATTTCCGGGTGGGATTTTAGCGCAAGCTGTATCTTATCTCCTTTCTCCATCCCCTTTTTAACCAGTTCCCTTAATCCTTTTGCATCTTCCACATTCAGGGCAAGCACCACGACGTGCTCCTTGTCAAAACCCAGATTTTTGTTTTGTAAAAAACGCAATTGATTTTTCATTATGAGTGTGGCAGAGATCAGAAAGATCGAAAGCACAAACTGGCCGGCAACAAGCACGGTCCGAAGGGAATGCCCTCCTGTATGAGCCCTATTGCTTCCTTTGAGAATGGCAACGGTATTAAATCCTGACATGATCAGGGCAGGATAAAAACCAGCCAGCACACCAAGTAAAAGCGATAGAAGCAGGAATATACCCATATTTTCAAGCGTAATTTCAAACACAAGTTCCGAGCCTGAGAATTCATTAAACAGTGGCAATGCAAACCATGCTATAATAACGCCGATCAGTAAGGCAATCAGAGTAGTGATCACCGCTTCACCAATAAACTGGCCTACGAGTTGGCTCTTGTAGGCCCCTACTGATTTTCGGATACCTATTTCTTTTGACCGGTCTATTGATTTTCCCAACGAAAGGGTTACAAAATTTATGCTGGCCATAACCAGAATAAGCAGTGCGATGCCTCCAAGTATGAAAATGGTTTTCGGATCGCCCACTGCAGAGTCTGAAGGAGGAAGATCAACATTCAGGTGGATGTCTTTAAGTGGTTGCAGGTGGATGACATAATCCATTTCTTCGAGCCTTTCCCCAAGTACTTGCTTCACCAGCGATTCAAATTTTGCAGAAACCAATTCCGGATCTGCTCCCTCACGGAGCATTATGAAATTCTCACCCGTGATCATAAACCACGAAGTAAGCATAGGTTCGGGAAAAATATCTTTCAGATAATGATCGGAAACAACCATATCAAACCGGATACTGCTGTTTGAAGGCACGTTTTCCACCACTGCCCTGACTTCAAATTCTTGCGGCTTCCCGTTAATATTTATTGTCAGACCGGAACCTGCGGCATCGGCGCTTCCAAAATACTTTTCGGCAATTTTCCGGGTAATGACTACATCGCCCGGGGCGGAAAGGATACCGGCCGTATTACCTGCCACGACCTTAAAATCAAACATTTCAAAGAAATCTGACCCGGCAAT
>QIDJ01000198.1 GCA_003228395.1 Flammeovirgaceae bacterium | reverse complement strand
CAGGTTTCAATTTCCCGGATATTTCTGATTTCATGAAATACCGTTTCTGAAATATAGATACCCTGCGGGGGAGCAATGTTTTCAATTCTGGAAGCAACGTTTACACCGTCGCCGAATACATCTTTTTGGGAAACCACAATTTCACCAAGGTGTATTCCGATGCGCACTTTCAGCGTCGGGTCATCTTTAAGATGGTATTGAATTTCTTTGGCACATAATACCGCATCAGAAGCCGTCGGGAATGTGGCAAGTATCCCGTCTCCTATTTCTTTGACGAATCTGCCACCATGCTTTTTGATGAGCGGTTTTTGAATATCCCGGTTTTTAGCCAGGACTTCCATAGCGCTATGCTCATCTTTAGCCATCATGGCGGTATAACCGATAATATCGGTGAACATAATGGCGGCCAGCTTTCGGGTAGAGTCGGTCATCAGCTATTGTTTGCCGGCAAAAGTTACAAAAAATTTATGGTAGTGCATTTGGAAACAGGAATTTCCGGGGATCACCATTTGTAAGTAGCTTCCTGATTAAACTCCAAACTCAAAAGAAGCGGAGTATTTCATTTTGCCTCAAACAGATAACTACCCAGCCAAAATGATCCTCCGGCTTTAATCTTCAATCCATTTATATTTAGAAAGCGCATGTTGAAAATCATCTGTTGTGACTGTGCGTGTATTGTATGTTTTCCGGTAGGTAGTATGCCTTGGATCCGATGGATAAGATTCATTTTCATCGTAGGGGTATTTTGTCATCCCATGAAAAGGAAGCGGGCTAACCCTATCACCCGAAGCGGTATTCATATCTCCGTCTTTCACCCAGCCTACACTGTAGATAAGGAAATCTCTTTTCCAGCCGGGAGGAAGATCAGGTAATTTTGAAGCATCAAAACGGATACTGACTTCGTCGCCGCCATTCATAATGACATACATGTCATCCGGTTCCGTCAGCAGTTCGGACACATCCCCGTACCGTGTATAATTACCAGTCAGGTCACGCCATTTTTGCCCTTTTGTAACCTCACTATAATCGAACCAATGCGGACCGTATCGGCCTCCTTTCCGGTACATCCCGGAGAAACCCCGGTAGTGAAGATCGGCCCCGGCGGGGGTTAATGTGGTTGATTGAACCGGTGCGCCCGCCTCCGGATTGGCAAAGAAGATATGATCCCAGTAAATCTCCATATTTGTACGGAGACGCACCCTGCGATCAGACGTTAGAAATTTTCCCGTAAGATCAACGACAACCGTTTTATCTTTTCCCATTGGAAATCCAACATTTTGAATTACCGTTTGCCATTTGCCGTTTTCATTTATCACCTGCAGATAGGGCGGTATCACTTTCAGTGCAGCAGATTGCGAAATGGCCACATTTATGCTTGCATCGGTGGGGAATATCCAGCCATTCAAAAACAGAAAGAGGTTGTAAGGATTGCTTTTGTCCACATTACCCGGGTCAATTATGAGATCATGCAGGTCCGTAATACCCTGATACTGTGTATGTTTTAAATTAGAAATATATTGGTTGTCTTTTTTGCTTATAAACGACATAAGATCGGTTCCGTTGCCGTCTTTGACAGATACCGGCGTTTGTTTCTCGGAAACGGAATATATCCGGTGAACAGGAAATGGGGGAGGGGTGAAACGCTCATCGACATAAACATCCGATTTAGCAGGATGATCTACTGCCACAAGACGCAGCTTATCAAAATAGATGGTTTCCCACAATTCGCTTGTTACCTTTATCGCATATTCGTCATCCTGAAGTTGCAGCATATCGCCCGGTATTTTAATATATTCTTTTGAAGCATCGGGAAACGCATGTGCGGTAGCGCCGCCCATAATGCCAAGCGGCATTCCAAGCGCGCTTCGCCACATCATATCCTTTACAAATACATATTTTTCACCATTCCAGGTATAAAGAAACGGGCAGGAGCCTTTCAGAATTTGCTCTTCAACCAGGTCCTGATCACTTCTGGGGGTGAAAATATTTTGGGGAATACCATTTGTCCACATGATGCGCACTACATCTGCTTTTGAACGAAAACCCAACCCGAAATGCATCACGGGTTCGGTTACTACTTTCATCTGATACAGGTCACCGGCACGAACTTCGAGCTTGGCGCCAATACCGAAATGATTGTTTTTTCCGCTGCCGGTACTCAAGCCTACAAGCTGAATTTTGAGGAAATGGTTTACATTACCACCGTCATTCCGGATGAGCCGTACACCACCATGCAATCCGGTAATGAACATATCCAGATCACCGTCCTCGTTATAATCAGTAATCGCAATCTGGTGACCGCTCAATAGGTCTGCTGGTAATAATTCTGATACATCCTTAAAGACACCTTCCGCCTCGTTATGAAAGAGAAAAACCCCTTTTCCTCCTTTTTTTAGGGGTTCACCCACCACAAAAAGATCAAGAAAGCCGTCGTTGTCAAAATCAAAAAATGTGGCATCATGGCCGGCCATCTGTTGTAATACATCAAAAACTCCGGGTGTGGTGTTATCTGTTTCAAATGTTCCGTCGCGTTTATTCCGGTACAACAAATAGGGGCTTCCATCCAGCGAGGTAATAAAAAAGTCCAGATAGCCGTCGTTGTTGTAATCGCCGATAGCTACCGCACCCGATGCTCCATTGTCATTCAATCCGCATTCAGAAGTAATATCTTTGAATACACCCTCCCTCAGGTTGGTGTATAAAGTATTTTCTGCATCGGCATTGATGACAAAAAAATCCATGTCGCCGTCATCGTCAAAATCGCCGAAACCGGCATCGATACTTCGGGCTTCGTTATGAGTTGTGGCAAGTTTCTCAGACTGGTTATCAAAGGAGCCATCCCCGTTATTTCGCAAAAACAGGTTTTCTCCGGTGCGTGCAACAAACAAATCGAGGTCTCCTTCATGATCCATATCGAAGAACAGCGCTTTGTTGCCTGCTCCCGATCTACCAGTTACTGACGTTGATGTTACATCAACAAATTTCCCTTCACCCAGATTCCGGTACAGCATGCTGCTTTCTTCCTTTAGAATATACAGGTCGGTTTTTCCGTCGTTATCATAATCGGCAAATACGGCAGCATATTCCTTCCCACTATGAATAATACCCGCATTTTCCGAATCGTCGGTAAACTTACCAAGGTCATTTCTGAACAGATGAGGTAAATACGCAGATTTCGAAACAGCGTAACTTCCTATGTAAAGGTCATTGTCGCCGTCGCCGTCATAATCAGCCACAGCTATATGGGCAGGATCAATAGATTCGTTTGTTTTTACCGGAGCCGGCAGCCCTGCAGCCTCCGTGGCATCGGTAAAGCGCAGGGTTTCAAGCAACGTTGTTCCTTCGCTCGTAGCCGTCCAGAAATCCGATTCACCGAATGTTATTACCGGGAATCCGATAAGCGGGCCTCCGGGTCCTTCCAGTTCCTGCAATCCGGATTGGTATAAGGAAGTAAGCTTAAGAAAGTTATGAAATATCATAATAGATGTGAGCGCGTCTTCGGCATGGTCGCTTTGCAATAATTCAATTGCTTTATTGTAAAATTTATCCGCGTCTTCCGGAAAGACGGGTATCTGACGGTGTACGTTCTCCAGGTGCATACGCGCTTCGTCGTAAGCCTGAAGCCTTACAAGTATTTCTGCAAGCTGAAGTGATGGAGACATATTTGCCGGCACAATTTCAGTGACCCTTGTTAAATATGTTCTGCGGTTTTGCAGCGAGTTCACATCCGTTGACCTGCCGTATAGCTCTGCAAGTGTGTAAAGCGATTTTACATGATCAGGGTCGTTCGCAATATTTTTTTTCAGTTCATCAATGGCTTTTTCTTTTTGATTACTCATTTCGTACACTCTCGCCAGGATCAACCGTATATTAGGGTCTTTGGGGCTTATTTCAATAGCTCTTAGCAGCTCTGCTTCTGCCTCTGCATATTTGCCCATCCGAAGATAAACCAGGCCCAGATTGGCATAACCCAGCGCTTCTTCCGGTACCAGTTCTATTAGTTTGCGAAATTCTTCTTCGGCTTCTTTCAGCTTATTTTCTTCGAGATAGGCAAGCCCCAGCGTTCTGATTGAGATCATATCCCAATACACTTCTTTATTCTCAATCTTCTTTTCTTTGCAGCTAAAGAATAATATCTGTGTGGTTATCCAAATCAATAAAACAAATTTGATTCTCATTTTACTTTTAAAAATTTGTTAAACTCCTGTGTCAATGATTGTTTTAAAATCTTGTTACTACCGGCTGTTTAATCCGTTAAAACGAATGGTTAAAAATAGCTGAATTAGCTCAAAGGAGTTAGTTAATATTTTGATTTATTTGGGCAAGAAAAGTTTTGAGCTTCCGGTATTCGGCATTCATTTCCGTCCGGTTTCCCTCCAGCATGGCAAGTTTTTGAAGAAAAGTATAAAATATGGAATGATCGGCTGTGTTGATATAGGAAATACCTGCTTTGGTGTCTCCTTCACCAATCACATCGTTTTTTTTTGGTTTTTGTTGTTTCGAATATTCAATGGCGTTTGAAAAAAGCATATAGGCATCATCCGTATCGCCCTCTTTCCAGTAAATGTAACCAAGCAGAAGATGTGCTTCCACACTTTTAAAATTGGACCTGATCACATCTGAAAAATATTTTTTCGCTTCATTATCCTGGCCTCTTAACAGAAAGATTTGTCCAAGGTACAGCAGGGGCGCGGTTTCTTCCTTGTTCAATTCAAGCGTTTTTTGAAATTCGGTTTCTGCTTTACTGATATCAAAAAACGCTTCCAGGTCATGACTCAGATACAGATAGCCTAGCCTGAAATGTGCGCGGGTATTTTTAGGGTTGGTTTCAAGGAGCTGTTTCCAGTTTTTTTCCGCTTCGTGGTATTTTCCGGTTACAAAATGCATGTTTCCAAGATAGTACAATGCATCTTCGTGCCTGTCATTAATTTGAAGGGCTTTCTTATAGTCTGAGGCTGCATTTTGCCAGTCGCCTGCAATACGATATTGGGTTGCCTGCCGGTAGTATTGCCAGAAATCGCGAATTTGTTTTTTATCAGCAAGATCTTTTTGCGGTTTTTCTGAGGTATCATTTTCCGCTGACGGTTTGTTCTTTAAATAAGTAAGTAAAATAAACAACATAACAAAAGCGGCAATGACAATGAGATACAGTTTTTTCATTCCTCCGGTTCATTCGTTTTACCCTCGATAATCACCACATTTTGGTTAACATCGGCATTCAGGATGATTTGTTTGGTGCCGGCGGGCCAGATTACTTCAATAGTATCCACCCGGTTATTTTTCTCCAGGCCGAAATGCTGAATAAGGCTGTTTTGCGAAAGATACGAACTCTGTGATCCCACTTGCCGGATCTGCACGGTTTCACCTGTCACCACGCGCAACTTAGCTCCAAGCGCATAACGGTTACTTTTTATACCTTGTAGTGTTATTTTCAGCCAATTGTTTTCGGCACCCTCTTCGTTTCGCATCAGCACTCCGGGTCCGACGTTATTTACTACAAAAATATCCACATCTCCGTCGTTGTCATAATCGGCAAATGCAGCGCCCCTGCCTACGTATTTTTCCTTGAATATATCGCCGCTCACCGAAGATACATCATAGAATCCTTCGTCCGTCCCACGGTTCCAGAAAAGCTGATCAACCATCGGAATAAGAAGATGGGGGTTGTCTTTTTGCTGAAAAGTGCTTCCATTGGTAACAAAAAGATCAAGTTTGCCATCATTATTATAATCGAAAAATGAAGTTCCGAAGCCAATGTAATCCAGTGCAATTTGCCCCAGCCCATAGCGATCGGCTTCATCCATAAACCGGATATTTGTACCGGAGACGTTATTTATTTTATCAAGCTGCGAAGACAGGTTGTTGTAAAGCGCATTTTCCTGGGCTATCCAGTGCGTAATAAACATGTCCATGTCCGCATCGTTGTCCCAGTCTCCTATGCCGATTCCCATGGCGCCCCGGTAATCAGCCACGAGGGCAGAATGACTTATTTCTTCGAATGTTTCATTTCCAAGATTTCGGAAAAGGACATTGTCCGAAACATCATTGGCTACATACAGGTCGGGCCAGCCGTCTTCATCAAAATCGCACCAGGCGGCAGACAAACTGCGCCCGTTTACGTCGTCAACGCCGGCTTTTTTTGCTATCTCGGTAAAGGTTCCGTCTTTATTGTTACGAAAAAGCAGGTTGTACGCTGGCGGAAAAGAAGAAGGATTTATGCTTGAAGGCACTTCCGCCTCGTATTGCAGGGTTACATCCTGTGCATCCTGCAAGGAATATTGAACGTATCCGCATACATAAAGCTCGGGAAACCCATCGTTGTTAAAATCAGCCCATGAAGCGCCTGTCCAAAATCCGTTTTGTTCGCCGGTTCCTGAAGGAATGCTCATATCAGTAAAAGTACCGTCGCCATTGTTTTTGTATAACCGGTTTGTCCCGTAACATGTTACAAACAGGTCTATCCATCCGTCGTTGTTGTAGTCGCCCCATACCGGCGCCATTGCTATTGCGCGGAGATCAACCCCAGCTTCTTTGCTTACTTCGGTGAATGTGCCGTCACCGTTATTGTGATACAGTGCACAATGTGCAGGTGAGTTTTGCATTTCTTCAGGTGTCATTGTAACTGGGCCTGCTTCATTAGCCACAAACAGGTCGATCCATCCGTCGTTATCATAGTCTCCCCACGCCGCACCCGATCCCATATCCTCCGGAAGCTGGGTAGTGCGTTTGCCATAGAAATGGATAAAATCAATTCCGGATTCTTTCGAAACATTTTTAAAATTAACTTTTGGATAGTCAGACGGAAGGTTTCTTGAAAGTTCTGTTGTTAATCCTTCAATTGCTTCTCCGGGATTATACATTTTCTCCTCCGGCTTCAGCATCCAGAATATGGAAAATATGATGATCAGGGCTACCAACCCAAGCCCGGATGTAACGGTAACATACTTTTTACGGCGTGAAAATCTCCTGCCCATAAACTATCAGGGTCTTGCCAGCGTGATGGTAATCGTTTTAGTATCCTCCGAAAGCACTGCCACCGGTGCAGTGAGTCCGGCATTTTCACCATACAGGAAGTTAAGCAGGTACTGATCAAACTTTCTGTACATCAGTTTTGCCGTTATTTGCAATTCGGTTATTTCCTCGTTGGGGGCTTTGAATTGAAACTCCTCCCCGGTTTGAGGTTCTACGTCCATTGCCTCTACAGATGACGGGCAGAAAAACGAAAAGCTTGCTTTATCGGAAAATCCCGGAAACATCGAACGCCGGTATCTGACGCCTACCATTTCCCAAAGGTTATGTTTGTCGATCAGATTACCGTATTGATCTACCGGCTCGGCTTTGAAAATGAAAGAACCGGGTTGGATAAAATGTGCTGAGTCAACTTTTCCGGAAGTAAATATCACGTTACCTGACTGATCGGTTACAGTAATCTCAATCCATGCCTGGATGATATCCAGAGGTCCGGTAGGAAAATCGTGCCCGACTTTATTATTGGTAATCACTGCCTGAAATTTTACATCCTGACCGGGGTGGACGGTTTCCGGTACAATTAATTCAACAGGAACCGCAGGCCCTTTTTTCCACTTATCCGCAATTTCAGGGATTTCAAATTCCCCTCTGAGCCATTTTTTTGTCAACTCAACATGTTCTTCAGCTCCGGGAAGGTCCAATGCAAGCGGCATAAACTGATTTGCAGCAAGAAACCGGTGACTGCGGTGTTTTTTATCATTTTCGGTTCGGTTATAATCCAGGTCGTCACCTCTTGCCGGATCGTTCGAGTCAACCAGCGGCATATGACATTCGCGGCATTCGATTGTTTTTAGCGGATCACCCGGGTGGTTCCAGCGGCTCTTTCTCCAGTTGTCGTATTGATTTTGCAGTTGCACCCATCCCACTTTGTTTATTTCTTCATCGATAAACTGCTTATGACATGAGGCGCAGAATTCAGGGCTTTTAAACATACGGTGCTGCAGGCTTTCCACATGATACCGCGGATACGATCGGATCAGAAAATCACTGATAAACTTTGCGGTTTTTCCTTCTGACAATTCATACAAATAGCGTTGTGGCTGTCCCATTACATAATTCGCATTGCCTTTAACATCTGTTTCTTCAATCGCATGGCAGGCAATGCACGAAACACCCTCCTGATACCCGAGAATATTGGTTAAGTCATCTTTATCGGTATAAATATTCTTTGAACCTGAAAAAAGGGAGATGGGATCATGACAGCCACCGCAATACCGTGTTGATTCAGGGCCATTCTGTTCCCCCATAACACTTTGCACGGTTTGAAATCCAACATCCATTGCAGCATAACGATGTGCACTTACCTGCCACTCTTTTACAATTTCCTCATGACATCCGGTAGTTCCGCAACTTTGTGAACCTCCAAGCGATCTCGGATCGAATGCGCCTCCGGTATTCGTGGTGGCCAGACTGGGTGCAAATGGCCGGTCTTCACCGTAAACATAACTGTAATCTTCCGGGAATTCATTGTGGAGTTTAACAGTCTGGTGGCCATATACCCATAGTGCCCCTACAGCAAAGAGCATCACAGCAATAAAAAAAGTATTCCACAGGTACTTTCTCTCAAGTTTCACAACAGGCTGCATGGCTTGCGAAATACGGGCCTTATAGTCACGGATTATTATTAATAACACGTGGGGAAGAAGGAAGGCAATCAGTGTAAATGTTGATATGACATGAATCAGATCCCATGTTTGAGAAATTTTTATCATAAAAACCGACTGGTAGGTTAATATGATACCCGAAACAGCCGCCACCAAAACAATGATCATAGAAACATATCCTGTAAGCTTATAATGATTCATAGCCATTGCCCGGTACTTAAGCCAATGACGGACCTGGTACCAGATAAATGGTAAAATGAAAATAAGCCCGGCAATGGTATGAAGTAAAACCATGATCTGGTTGGGAATGCTGAACGGCAATAAATAAATGGAAAGACCTGTCAGGGTTTCAAATAACAACAAACCGGAAATGAAAAGTAACAACCCGTGTTTCCATTCTTTTTCTTTTTGATTTGTAAAATTTTGATTATTCATAGCCACTGTATTTAAACTTCAGATATATCGTATTTCATTTAAAAGGGTATAATTTATTACATGGTAATTTAATTGCCTAAATTAAAGAGAAACATGATAAAAGTCAGTTATGGTTGAATTTTATTAATTGCACATTATTTAGAAAGGATATTGAAAGCTAAACGTCCCGAAGATGACAGGGTACTTGAGGCT